>NZ_JBSFDA010000005.1:0-145082 GCF_053593675.1 Streptomyces sp. NPDC002156
AACGCCGGGTCGAGACAGTCGATGTCGATGGAGATGTACAGCGGGCGGTCGCCGAACGTCAACTGGTGATCAGCTCTTGGGAGTTGCTACTGGTGGGGTCGTCATCGCCCCGTCCCCGACGGACACCGTCGCGGGCACGCGCGCCTCGACGCTGAACTCCTCCACCGCCTCCTCGCGCCGCTCCCGCAGCAGCGTCACCACGACGACGAGCACCCCGACCGCCAGCGCGGTCGAGATCAGCAGCCACTTGCGGAAACCGTCCTCCGCGTAGATCACACCGCCCCCGGGCACGAGCGTGGCGTACGGCGCCAGGACCGCGAACATCACGACGGGCAGGACGGCCGAGAACCCGGTCTGGGTGAGCTGGACGGTGCCGGCGGTCGAGCCCTGGTCGCCGACGGGCGTCGCGCGCATCACGAGGCCGGGCACGGACGCCGTCGTCAGACCGCCGCCGATCCCGACGATCAGGGCACAGACGACGAGTTCGCCGAACGTGTCGTTGCGGTAGGCGAGCAGTGTCGTGCCGATCGCCCACGCGCCGAGGCCGAGCGTCATGAAGAGCCGCGGGTTCCGGCCACGGGCGGCCAGGAAGCCGACCAGCAGACCGCAGGCGACCGTCGCCAGTGCCTTCGGCGTCTCCAGGGAGGCGTATCCGAGCGTGGTCAGCCCGAGCCCGTACGTCTGTCCTGCCTCGCGTGGGGTCATCGCCATCATGGGGATGATCTGGAAGACCGACGCGGAGATCGCGTACGCGGTCGCGCCCGCGACGGAGACGTACAGCAGCTGTTTCCGGCGGAACAGGGAGAGGTTGACGATCGGCTCCGGCGTACGGCGCGCACGCCAGAAGAAGAGCGTGAGTAGTACGAGTCCGGCCACCAGCAGGGTTACGCCGCTTCCCGCCGCCCAGCCCCAGGAGTTGCCCCAGCTGACGTAGAGGAGCACGCCGAGGACACCGGCGGCGAGCAGGGCGGCGCCGAGGACGTCCGGGCGGGCGGTGCGGCGCAGGGTCGACTCCGCCGTGGTCAGCCGTATCGCCGCGCACAGCCCGAACGTCCAGACCGCGTCGAACCAGAACATCCCCCGGAAGCCCACGGTCTCGATGAGCCACCCGATGAGCAGGGGCGAGAACAGCGAGAGCGCGCCCATGCCGGTGATGGTGATGCTGGCGGCGAAGGCGGCCTGCCGGGGCGGATAGACGTCCCTGACGAGGGACGGGATCAGGGAGATCGTCGCCAGGATGGGGCCCTGGAGCGTCCGGCCGACCACCATGACGGCGAAGCTCGGTGCCAGTGCGCAGACGACGGCGCCGACACCCGACACGAGCATGGTGAAGAGCAGCACCCGCCGTTTGCCGTAGAGGTCGGCCGCCTTGCCGAGCAGCGGTGCGCAGACCGCCCCGGCCAGGAAGTAGACGGTCGTCAGCCAGCCGCCCTGGGTCGTCGGGAACTCCTTGAGGATGCTCGGGAGCCCGATCGCGACCATGGACGCGCCGAGGGCCAGCGCCTCCAGGACCATGGCCAGGAAGACCGTCGACCAGACGAGCCGGGGGGTCCAGCCCGGGCCGTTCGCGGGTCCGTCCGTGGGGCCGTTTCCGTTCGCTGCATGAGGTATTGCCGTCATTGGAATCCTCCGGCGGGAAAGGGGGGAGGGGGAGCGGCCGGTCGAGCGTATGGCGGGGTGGAGGCCCTCCGTGAGCGCGGATTCCGTTTGATGGGACGGGCGGTGGACGACCGAAGACCCCCACGGGGAGAGTCGATTTCAGCCCCGCTGCGGTGGCGACCGACGGCGACACCGGAGCGTGCCGCGGAGGAGGAGGCCGAGACCCATGAGCGATGACGTGGATGACGTACGGGTGTGGATCGATCAGAAACTGTGCACCGGCGACGGTCTGTGCACCCAGTACGCGCCCGATGTCTTCGAGTTCGGCGGCGACGGGCTGGCCTACGTCAAGGACGTCGCCGACGGGGAACTGCTGATGGCGGAGGGCTCGCAGGCCGATGTGCCGGAGAAGCTGCGTCTGGATGTGATCGACGCCGCCGACGGGTGCCCGGGCAACTGCATCCACGTGGTGCGGAGTTCCGACGGGACCGAGGTCGCGGGCCCCGACGCGGCCTGACCTCATGAGTGCCCGACCTCATGAGTGCCTGACCTCACGAGTGGAGGAGTGATTTCTGGTGTCTGTGGAAACCGAACCCCGGCTGGAGCGGCGCGTTCCCTGGTTCGCGGGTGATGTCCCCGCCGAGAAGGTCCCGGAGAAGTACCGGCTTTCGCGTGCTTTCGTGCCCAAGGGCCGCTACCTGGACCCCGAGTTCCTCAAGCTGGAGCTGGAGCGGGTGTTCACGAAGGCCTGGCTCATGGCCTGCCGCGTCGAGGAACTGCCGGGTGTCGGCTGCTTCGTCGAGTACGAGATCGGCGGTCACTCGATCCTGATCGTGCGGGAGGCCAAGGACTCGATCCGCGCCTACTTCAACGCGTGCCGGCACCGCGGTACCCGGCTGGCGCGGGGGCGGGGCCGCGTCGGTTCGCTCATCTGCCCTTTCCACGGCTGGCGTTGGAACCTGGACGGCTCGATCAGGCTGGTGCTCGACCGTGAGGAGTTCGTGCCCCGCTCGGACGAGGACCTGGGCCTCGTACAGGTGCGGGCGGAACAGTGGGGCGGGTTCGTGTTCATCAACATGGACCCCGAGGCCAAGCCGCTCCTCGAATACCTCGACCCGATCCCGAGGATCTTCGAGCCGTTCCAGTTCGAGCACATGCGGTACCGGTGGTTCAAGAGCGTGCTGCTGCCGTGCAACTGGAAGACCGCGCTGGACGGGTTCCTTGAGGCGTACCACGTGGCGGGGACGCATCCGCAGCTCTACCGCTTCGACAAGTCGAACACGAACATCGCCTCGATGAAGGAACTCGAGTCACGGATCTGGGCGCCCACGACCGTGTACGAGCGGCACGCGCACTACTCGAGCGTCGGCGAGAAGAAGAACACGGCTGCCGACAGCGCAGCCAAGGACCCGAGCAACCGGGGCACAGGGGGCGTGACCGACGAGCGGCTCAGCGTCGCGCTGAGCGTGCAGTACATCGCCGACGACATGCGCGGCCTGGAGAACGAGCGGAGCTGGCGTGCCGCCGAGGCGCTCAAAACCGCGGACGTACCGGAGGGGACGACCGCCGGCCAGCACTACCTCCAGCTGTACCGGGAGCTGTCGCTCGCCGAGGGCTACGACTGGCCGGTCATCACTCCCCAGCAGTGGGCGGAGGCCGGTACGGCGTGGAACGTCTTCCCGAACACGATCCTGCTGCCCAACCAGGGCTCGGTGTTCGGCTACCGGGCCCGCCCCAACGGCCTCGACCCGGACAGCTGCCTCTTCGAGATCTTCAGCCTGGACCAGGTCCCCGTCGCCGACTACGACAAGAAGCGTGACTTCCAGCCCCAGTTCTTCGAGGACTTCCGCGACGCCGACCTGGGCGAGATCTTCACCCAGGACCTGATGAACGCCAAGGAGGTCACGGTGGGCATGCACTCCCCGAGCTTCGACGGCCACCGGCTGAGCGAGGAGCAGGAGATGACCATCTACAACCACCACCGAGTGGCAGACCGTTTCCTCTGGGCCGACTGATCAGACTGATCCGACTGATCCGGTTTCGTGCCGGGGGGCTGGGGCCGGCGCGCGCGTTTCAGCGCCGGACCCAGCCGAAGTCGTGCCAGTAGGTCTCGAGGGAGGTCACCGGCTTCGGCCAGGTCTCGATGTAGGTGACGCCCTCGGGCCCGGCGGTCATGGTGTACGGAGTGCCGGCGCGGCTGAGGAAGAAGTCGCCCGGTCCCACCCGCACGGTCTGAGGCGTGTCTGCCTCCTCGTACTCGATGCTGTACTCGCCCGAGAGGACGAAGAGCATCTCGTCCATGTTGTGGTGGTGCCGGGGCACCGTGAAGTGCGGTCGTACGCGCAGGGGGTTGCGGTTGAAGCGCGGCATGTCGATCGGCTTGGTGGTCACCCACATCGCCCCGTCGAACGTCGCCCGGAAGTCGACAGGCGCGTCGCTCAGCAACCCGCCGCCATGCCAGAAGTAGTTGGGACTCCGCTGCTGGTCGAGGTCCATCGGGAGCCAGTCCGCGTCGTCCACCAGATCACCGAAAACAAGTGTCATGCGGCAACCGTAGGCACGGCTGTTCGCGGTGTCGCCGCCCTGTTCCGCACAACGGGACCGACGGATGACACCCTCGAACTCGGTCCCCAGACTCAAGTCATGGCAATCGAATTCTTCAGTCTGCTGTCCGACGACGAGGGTTGGATCGAGCTGCCGGTCGACCAGACCGCCCCCACGTACCTCTGGGCCGAGGGCGGCCTCCTCGCCGATGCCCCGGTCGACATGGAGAAGACCTTCGAGGGCAACATGTGGTTCTCGACCAAGGTGGACGGATCGTTCAACCTCAACGGCCTGCGCTGCGCCCCGAACTTCGCGGTGCCCCGCCATCACCACAACCTCGACGAGCTGATCATCGTGTTCGGCGGCAGCTTCCACGTGACGTGGGGCAAGGACGGGGAGGAGGGCAGCAGGACGGTCGGGCCGGGCGAGTTCTGGATCAGTACGGCCGGAACCCCGTATCTCATGACGGCGGGCCCCGAGGGCGTGACCTACGTCGAAACCTGGCCCGAGCCGATGGAGAAACTCCTGACGTACTGGCACGACGAGGGCTGGCTCCACAGCTGACGATGTCTTATGTTCGGGCGCCCGCGCTCCCGATCCTGAAGCTGGCGTTCCAGATCGCGGCAGCCGTACCGCGCACAGCATCGGACGCCATCCGCCACCTCATCCGACCGGCGGAACCGGTGACGGACACCGCCCCGATCGCGCGCCCCGTGCTGCGGATCGGGGCGGCGACGCAGACGAACTCCTCGTACGCCTCGCTGCGGTCGAACGCGACGCCGACCTTACGAATCTGGTCGAGCTCGGTCCACAGGGCGAAGGGTTCGGTGATGGTGTTCGCCGTTCTCCTGGGCATCTGCGCGGAGACGACCGCGCGCATGGCCTCGCCGTCGAAGGCGGCCATGGCCTTGCCGAGCGCGGTGCAGTAGGCGGGCTGGCGTCCGCCGCGCCGGGTCGGCAACCGGACCGGGCCCACGACGATACGTTCGAGATACACGACCTCGGTCCGGTCGAGGATGCCGAGCTGCACGGACATCCCGGTCTTGGCGGCGAGTGCCTGCAGATGCGGAAACGCGGCTTCCTGTAGCCGGTTCCCCTCGACGGCGAGCCCCCCAAGCTCGAACAGCCGCATTCCGACCCGATAGCCGCCCGGATCACGCTCCAGCCACCCGACCTGACACAGCTGGTCGGCCAGCCGATGCAGGGTCGACTTCGGCAGCCCCGTGCACTCACTGAGATCACCGAGCCCCAGCACCTGCTGACCCCCGTTGAACGCGTCCATGATGGTGGCGACCCGCCCCAGGACGGTACGTTCCGGACCGCGCTGGTCGACGGTTTCCTCGTCGTGGCCGCCGTCTCCCATCGAGACGATGCATTCACGCAGAGACTCGATGGTCGATTCCGCCGGAGTGACCGGCACACCTCGTACCGCACTTGACGACACGACTGCCACCTTCCCGTTCAGGGCACCATTGCCCTCCCCGAGTTCGTCACTTAATGGACGAATTGCCTGTTCGCGCCACGCTTATCGCATAATGAGTATCCTCTAATCAGGGTCACCCTCGCGATGTACGCCCGTCAAGGGTCGTGCGTGTCCTGGCCTCGTAGCCTTTGAGGATGTCCGTACCCCGAAGCAACGGCTCCTGGCGGCAGGTGAACTCCCGCCAGGACTTCGCCGCTTACCTCCATCTGCTGGCGGCCGACTGCGAACAGGCCTGCACCGGGCGGGACTTCGACGATCCCGCGGTCCAACGGTGGACCAACCGGACGATCTCCGACTTCCTGTGGGGCTGGGTCAGGCTCCTGGGCAAGCGGATCGACGGCACCGACCAGCTGTGGGAAGAGGCTCCCGGCCGGCCCGGCTGGCAGGGCCTGGCCTTCCAACTGGACGAGGCCCGCACGTCCCCTCCCGGATACAACTGCGCCCTGGCCGACTCCGGGACCCGGCCGGACGAGGTGGTCAGCGCGATCGACATGCGCTGGTACGTGGCGACCCTCGCCACCGACTTCGCCGCCGACCAGCGGAGACTCCGGGCGGCGGCCGATCGTGGCGAATGGACCGGCGACGGAGGCAGCTGGGCGCACAGCACTCTGTACGACTGGCTCGACGCCTGGGCCGCGTGGGCGGGCGCCAACTCGCCGAACCACGCCCGACTGGAACCGGTCACCTGGCGATCGGTCGCTCTGCAACTCTCCGTGGCCCAGACGTACGAGTAGCCGTCGTTCCCGAAGCACCGGATACAACAATCAACAATCACTCGTCGGCCTCGGGGTCGGCCACCTCCCAGCCGAGTACGTCGGCGATCCTCGCCGCAAGCTCCCGTGCGGTTTCCCAGGTCCGGGGGCCGTCGGCATCGGAGCAGATCAGCTCCACCACGTTGACTCGCTGCGGCATCCGGCCCTTGTGGGCCGCGTAGTCACCGTCGCTGTCGCAGTCGGCCATGACGACGTGGAGCCAGCCAACGCCGTCCACAGCCTCGTAGAAGGCCAGGTCGGTCCGCCGAAGCTCGGGAGCCGAGTCCAGGCACTCCACCAGCACACGTGCGGGAACGCTGTCGCCGTAGCGAGAGTCCGACCGCACGGTCAGGTACGTGTACATCCCCGCATCCAACCCGAGCGGGCGCGAACCTCAAACAGTCACGCGAGCGACGGCCACCGGTTGGCGGCCCACTCCGGCCAACCCGACCACCCACGAGGCGGACTGCCCACTGCGCGCCCATCGAGTTCCGCGGAGTCGGCAGCGGATCGCGGACCTCTCATCCGCGCTTGAGGCGGTTGCGGACGCGGTCCGTCGGGGCCCTGATCCGCTTGCTTGAAGTGCACTCCACGGCCATAGCGTTGAGACAGCTGAACCGAACACCCGACGCGTCGACGCATCAGCCCGCACGACCAACGAGAAAGACGGCAAGTGGCAGACAACCAATTCACAACGCATGCAGAACTATTCGATCTGCGTGGAAAGCGCGCGCTCGTCACCGGTGGCACCAGAGGCATCGGGATGATGATCGCGCGTGGCCTTCTCCAGGCGGGCGCCCGCGTGGTCATCAGCTCACGCAACACAGAAGCGTGCGCTCAGGCGCAGGAACAGCTGTCCGCATTCGGTGAGGTGCGGGCCATCCCCGCCGACCTGTCCCGCCACGACGAGTGTCGGCGATTGTCCGACCTCGTCACCGCCGACTCTGAGCGTCTCGACATCCTCGTCAACAACGCGGGCGCCCTGTGGGACGAGCCGCTGGAGACATTCCCAGACGCCGCCTGGGACACGGTCGTCGACCTCAACCTGAAGTCGCCGTTCTGGCTGGTCCAGGCGCTGCTGCCCGCACTTCGCAAGGCGGGCACCGCCGACGATCCCGCGCGGATCATCAACATCGGCAGCATCGCCGCCATCCACATCCCCCAGCGGCCCAACTACTCGTACTCCAGCAGCAAGGCCGCACTGCATCAACTCACCAGAGTGCTCGCCAAGGAACTAGGACCGCAGCACGTCACCGTGAACGCCGTGGCGCCGGGACCGTTCCCGTCGAAGATGATGGCTGCAACCCTCGATGAGTTCGGCGAGGCGATCGCGGCGTCGGCCCCACTACGCCGGATCGGCCGCGACGACGACATGGCGGGTGTCGCCGTGTTCCTCGCCAGCCGGGCAGGCGCATACCTGACGGGCGCCGTGATCCCCGTCGACGGCGGCATCGCCACAACCGCGTAGGTCGCCCAGGGCCTTGTGCGAAAGTTGATCTCGATCGTTGATGGTCATGTCCTGCGGGGATGTGGGGATGTGGGGATCTGACGAACGGCCAGTGGGCCCGACTTGAGCCGCTGTTGCCGCGAGGCATCAAGTCGGGCCGTCCGCCGGTGTGGACGCGGCGGCAGCTGATGGACGGCATGCGGTGGCGTATCCGGACGGGTGCGGTGCTCCCTGGCGTGACGTGCCGGAACGCTACGGGCCGTGGGACCGGGTGAGCAGCAGAGCGGTCGCGGCGAGAGCCGACAGGAAGGGGACGGTCCTGGCGAGAGCCGGGCGGAGCGGGTCGGGTCTGCGCATCCGGTCATCTGATCAGGGCGTGAATCCTGTGCGTGTGATGGAGGCCATGGTTCCGGCCACAGGGGTGTCACAAGTTCGGCGGCGGGCGGGGCGGACGTGTCCGAGCAGGGGGGATCGCCGATCGCTCGTGCATCAGTCCAGGAGCGCGATGACGCCCATCACGACGAGCGCCAGCAGGGTGATCACGAAGCCGAGTGCCAGGAGGAGTACGAGGATTCCCGAGGTCTCGGTCATGCGTACCTCGTCCGCCGGCGACTCCGCACTGGTCTCTCCCTTCTCTCCCTGGTCTGTCGCCGCGAGGCGACGGCCCTCTTCCAGTATCGCGATCACCTTCCGGTGGCGACCGAACGACGGCCAGCGGCTGAACGCCTCGACGGTCACCCGCCGGCCGTCCGCCAGGTCGAGAGAGAGGACGCCTGACCAGCCACCACATGGTGACGACCAGCAAGATCCCCGGCACACTCGTTTCGGACTTCGGCCCGACCACGGCCACGACGATCCCTGTTACGCCCTGTTTCTACCCCACCCGCAGAACCGCCCCCCCGCTCAGATCTTCACCGCCCCCGAAGCCACCCCCCGATAGAACCACCGCTGCGTGATGACGAACAGCACCAGCACCGGGATCACGGAGATCACCGAACCGGCCATGACCATCCGCTGGTCGTAGCCGAACGACGACGACTGGAGTCGTGAAAGGCCCAGCGTCAGCGTCATGTTGCTCTCGGAGCGCAGCACGATCAGCGGCCACAGGAAGTCGTCCCAGGCGCTGATGAACGTGTTGATGACGACCACCATGATCGCGCCCCACGCGGACGGCAGATACAGGTACTTGAAGCGCTGCCACTCGTTCGCGCCGTCCAGCATCGCCGAGTCCTCGATCTCGCGAGGGACCGCGAGGAACGCGCCGCGCATGAGGAGGACGTTGATCGCGCCTACGAAGCCGGGCAGCCACACGCCGGCCAGGCTGTCGACCAGGCCCAGGTCGCGGATGCTGATGA
Source organism: Streptomyces sp. NPDC002156 (assembly GCF_053593675.1). Classification (NCBI taxonomy): domain Bacteria; kingdom Bacillati; phylum Actinomycetota; class Actinomycetes; order Kitasatosporales; family Streptomycetaceae; genus Streptomyces; species Streptomyces sp. NPDC002156. The sequence continues at coordinate 9,181 of NZ_JBSFDA010000005.1, forward strand.
ACAGCGAGACCATGATCGACTCGAAGGGGAACATCATCGAGGCGATCAGCACCACCCAGACCGCCTTGCGGCCCTTCCAGGAGGGCTTGGAGAGCATGTAGCCGGCCGTCGTGGAGAAGACCAGCTGGCTGGTGATCGACAGGGTGACCACGATCAGGCTGTTCTTGATGTACGACCACACCGGCACCTGGTCGAAGACCGTCCGGTACGCGCGCAGGGTCGGGTCGTGCGGCAGCAGGGTGGCGTTCGCGCCGAAGACGTCCTCGCTCGTGCCCTTCAGCGAGGCCAGCAGCTGCCACAGCAGTGGGCCCACGGTGAGGCCGAGCACCAGGAGGAGGAGCAGATAGCGGACGACCAGCTCGCGCGGGCGCCCGTAGTCCCGCCAGCGCGGCATCAGCCGCCGGCGCTTGTCGACAGCGGCCGTGCTCACGACTCGTCCTCCTTCGTCAGGCGCTGTGCCAGCAGGGTCAGCCCCAGCGTCAGTGCGAACAGGGCCACGCTGACGGCCGAGCCGTATCCCGCGTTGCCGGTGATCGGGTCCAGGCCGACGTCCCGGATGTAGAACGGCAGGGTGCGGTCGGCGCCGCCGGGGCCGCCGGTGGAGCTGCCGAGCATGTAGATCTCGGTGAACACCCGGAGTGATCCGATGCCCGTCAGGGTGCCTACGAGCATCATGGCCGTCCGGACACCGGGGATCGTGATGTTCCAGAAGCGGCGGACCGCGCCGGCGCCGTCCATCTGCGCGGCCTCGTGCAGTTCCTTGGGCACGTTCCCGAGGGCGGCCAGGTAGAAGACCATGTACCAGCCGAGGCCCTTCCACAGGGTCAGGCCCATCGCGGAGAGCAGGATCAGCCACGAGTCGGAGAGGAAGGGGATCGCCGACCTGATCAAGTGGGCTTTCTCCAGCCAGGTGTTGACCAGGCCGTCGTCCGCGAGCAGCCACTGCCAGCTCAGGCCCACGACCACGCTGGAGGCGAGCACCGGCGTGTAGAAGGCGGAGCGGAAGAAGCCGATGCCGGGCAGGTTCTTCTCCACCAGGACGGCGAGCATCAGCGGCAGCAGCACCATCAGCGGCACGACGATCACCGCGTACAGGATGCTGTTGCGGGTCGCGAGCCAGAAGTCGTCGTCCTGGAACATCCGCGTGTAGTTGTCGAGTCCGACGAAACTCGCGGCGCCGCCCAGCGGCTTGGCGTTGGTGAACGACAGCAGGACCGTGTTGAGGAACGGGAACACCCCGAATACCACCGCGCACACGATCGCGGGGGCGGTCCACAGCCACGGCAGCCACCAACGGCGGTACATGGCCGCCCCGTTGGCCCCGGGAGCGGGACCGGGCAGCGCGGCCCTGGCGAGTCGGCGCAGGCGGGAAGGAGGAGGGGACGGGGCCGGGGCCGGCGTGGAGGCCAGGGCCTCTACGCCGGACGCCGGGTTCGTGATCTGTGCCGTCACCGTCAACTGCCCTGCTTCAGCAGCTCGTTCGACTTCTCCTGGGCGTCCTTCACGGCGTCCGCCGCGCTCTTCTTGCCCTGCATGGCCAGCTGCACCTGGGACACGATGGCGTTCTGCACGGCCGGGGAGAGGTTGGTCTGGTTGGTGGAGGCCGTCTTGAGCTGGTCGGCGACGAGCTTGCGGGCCTGGGAGAACGGGTCGGTGCCGGTGACGTTCTGGAAGAACGGGTCGTTCAGCGACTCGGTGGTGGTCGGGAAGATCACCACGGCCGGGTCCTTGCACCAGGCCGTCTGGTTCTCGGCGTTGGTGAGGAACTCCGCGAACGACAGCGCGGTGGCCGCGTGCTTGCTCGTCGCGGCGACCGAGATGTACTGCGGGGCGCCGGCGGAGGCGACGCCGAGGGCGTCGTAGGGCTGCTGGCCGACGGCCGTCTTGGCGTAGACCGACGGGCTGTTCTGCTTGACGAACCGCACGAAGCTCGGGTTCGTCGAACCGTAGGCCACCTTGCCCTGGCTGTAGAGCGTGGACGGGTCGTTGCTGGAGGACAGCGAGTCCTTCGGCATCGCGCCCTCCTTGTACAGCTTCGCCATCCACTCCACCCACTGGGTGGTGCGCGGGTCGTCGCCGAAGACGGCGGACTTGCCGTCGGTGGAGAGGACCTTGATGCCCATCTGGTCGAAGTCGGCCGGGATGCGCCAGATCGGGTTGGCCATCGTCGCGAAGTACTTGCCGTCGGAGGCCTTGGCGACCTTCTCGTAGTCGGCGAAGAGCCCGAAGATGCTCGTCGGCGCCTTCGCCGGGTCGATGCCGGACTTCTCCAGCAGGTCCTTGTTGTACGTCAGGAGGACGCCGCCGGTGTACCAGGGCAGCGTGGTGTGGATCGACTTGCCCGAGGCGTCCGCGAAGGTGGCGGTCTTCCAGAACGACGGGACGAAGGGCTTGGACGAGTCCGGGTCCTTGGTGCCGATGTCGAGCAGGTAGCCGGCCTTGGTGAGGGCGGTCGCCGTCGGCGCGTTGACGTTGATGACGTCGGCCATCGTGCAGGCCTGGGCGTCGGCGACGGTCCGGCTGGTGAAGGTGTTGTCGCCGGGGTCGTCGATCCACTTGACCTTGGCGTCGGGGTGGGCCTTCTCGAAGTCGGCGATCACGCCGTTGAAGAAGTCGCCGAAGTCTTTCTTCAGGTTGGTGGTCTGGAAGGTGATCGTGCCCTTGACGTCCCCGGTCAGCTTCCCCGACCCGACGTTGCCCTTGTCGACCTTGCAGGCACCGGCGGTGGCGCCGCCGTCGTCGGAGCCTCCGGAGAGGCCGCATCCGGCGGCCGTCAACGTCAGTACGACGAGACAGGACAGGGATCCGGTCAGTCTTCTTGCGCGCATTGCTGCTGCCCTCCTGGAGCATCCGGGATGTCCTGGATACTGGTTCAATTCACCAACTTTGACTCCGATTGATGAAAAGGTGGACCAGAATTCATCGGAGGTCAATGGGGTGCCGTGTTGCTTTTGTGTTCCGGAACCGGTGCGCGCCGCTTCAGTGGCGGTGTTCGTGGTCCGGGTGGGACGGGTCCCCGGGGTGCTCGTGGCCGGGTGCGTACACCACGTCCGCGCGCGCCAGATCGAGCCACGAGAAGAAGGCACGCCGGCCTGCGGCCTGCCTCAACTCGCCCTCGATTCCTGCCTTTACGTGCTCGTACGGGAGGAAGTCCGTGTCCGTCGCGGCGCGGAACGGGTCTACGCCGGCGCGGAGCGCGTCCGCTGTGAGGAAGCGGTCCCGGTTGTGCTCGTAGTACTCCCACACCGCCCTCTCGGGGATGTTCTGGTGTGCTTCGAGGTGGGTGAGGAGGGTTCGGGCGGCGGGGGAGTACGCGAGAGTCACGGCGACGATGCTGCCCAGGCCGGCTACGGCCGCCTCCGGCACGGGGCCCAGGGTTCGTGGAGTGTCGGGTGGGGGCAAGCCTCGTTCCGCGCACGCGCGTCTTGCCAGTACGTCCGCCACGACCACCTGTGTTGCCCAGCGGCGGCGTTGTCGTTCCGCGGAGGGGGTCGTGTTTCGGCTTGCGGCCGGTGGGGGCTTGTCGCGCAGTTCCCCGCGCCCCTGAAGGGGCGCGTCACCTGGGCGCCTGCCATCCCGTGCCGGTACTGCTGCCAGTACCGCCTCCACCTCCTCCCGGGGTATCGGATCGCCGCCTACGAGGGCGCAGGCGCCCTCCGGTGGATGCTCGTGCTCGTGATGGTTCACGGGGTCACCTCCAGCACCACGGCCTCCGTGTACGCCACGCACCCGTGCCAGCCGGCCTTCGCCAGCAGCCAGTACGAACCCGGTGTCAGCGCGGCCCCGTCGACCTCGATCCCGTACTCCACCGACTCCCCGGCCGGTACGGCGAACCCCTGGACCCCGGGTCCGACCCCCGCCCACGTCCCCCACGAGGACACGGCCCACAGGGTGCCGTTGATCTCCCCGAGGGTGGTGTTGCGCAGGCTCACCGGGACTCGTACGCGCTCTCCGTGCCGCACCACGACCCGGTCAACCCCCAGCTCTGTCACCAGAGTTGGGCCGGTATGGCCGTCCGGCACGTCCAGGGCCACGGTGTCCTCGTACACCTGGCCGCCGTACGGCAGGCGTGCCGTGAGCCAGTGGCGGCCCGGCGGCGCGTCCGGGGGCGGGGTCACCGTGACTTCGGTGAGGGTGAAGCCGGCGGGGCCGAGGGCGTACGGCAGCTCGGCCGGTTCGGCGGACCAGCCGGGCGGGACGCCGAGGGTGAGTGTGCCTGAGACGGGCGCGTCCGTCAGCTCGGAGCTGACGCGGACCGTCGCCGTGACCGGCCCCGAGGCGGTCAGGGTGGTCGGGGAGAGGTACACGGCCACGGGTAGGTTGCCGCGTGGCGCCGGGCCGGAGTTGTGCAGCCAGTAGCGGGTGTGGACGGGCTGGGCGGGCTCTTGCGCGGCCACACCGGCGCTCGGGTCAACAGCCGCCGCCCCAGCGGGAGTTGCGAGTACCGTCGCCACCTCGAAGCCGGTCAGGTGGGTGCCGAGGCCGCCGTCCGGGGCCGGGGGCAGCGGCTCTCCGGGCCGCTCCAGTACGTCCGTACGGGCGCCGTCCGTCCACGGCAGCGGGCCGCGTATCCGGGCCGCCGTCGGCCTGCCGTTGACCTCGTGCATCCGTACGACGACACCGCGCCCAGGGTCGGCGGGCGCCACGCTCCCGCGCGCCAGGGGCGAACCGGCCGGCTTGAGCGCGTCGAGCAGCACCTCACCGGCGGGTTCGAGGCTCAACAGGGTGATGGTGCGCGGCAGGGCGCTGCCGTCCTCCGGTGATCGTTCCCGGAGCCGTGCCCGCAGCGGGTGGTTGTACGCGTGTCCCGCCTGCGGCAGGCGCAGCTCGCGCCAGTCGCCCGTGCCGCCCAGGACGGCGTACTCGAAGGTGTGAGACCAGCGTTGGAGCTGGAAGGCCGAACCGTCGGGGGTCGTGCGGCGCGGCGGGTCGACCCAGATGCCCGACGGCCAGCCGGTGCAGGAGCGCATCAGGGACATGTAGAGGTCGCCGGACGGGGTGACCACGCAGCCGGGCGTGCCCCGGTTGAGGACGGCGAAGCCGGTGCCGTCCCAGGTGTCGCCCGGCGGCAGCGCCTCGCCGCCACCCGCCGCCGTGGCCTGCACGACGGCGTCGCCGAGGTCGGCGATCAGCGCGTCCACCGCCTTGGCGTCGTCCTCCGGACCGCTGCCCGCCACCACGAGCAGCGGCAGCCGCTCCAGGTCGCGGAGGTCGGCCCCCGGTATCCATTCCTCGCGCAGCCCCGCTCGCGGTGCGACCCACACCGACGCGATGCCCGACTCGGCGAGCTGGCGCCGGAGTTCGCGTCCGGCGGCCGGGTCCATCGCGAGGGCCTCGGCGACCACGGAGTTGCGTTCGGGAGCGCCGACGGCGATCCGGATGTCGGGGAGGTTGGAGTCGACTTCGAGGTCGCCGTAGCGCTGACCGCCCGCGATCGTCGAGGTGGCCGTGACGCCCACGCGTACGAGCGCGGCGGCGAGTTCGGCACCGAGTTCGCCCGCCTCGGCCCAGGACGGATAGATCAACTCGGCGACACCGATGGCCCGTTGGCCGAGCAGCGCGCCGGAGTCACTGTGCACCGCCACCCGGGCCGTGCTCCCCAGCCCGAACCAGTTGTTGGCCGGATTGTCCAGCGTCCAGGGGAACTCCTTGCTGTCCACCTCCACGAACCCGAACCCGCGCCCGATGACCGCGTCGGCCACCTCGTGCACGGGCAGCCCGCCCTGGACGTTCGACGGCCAGCGGACCCGGATGAGGCGGTCGGAACCGTCGTACCCGTCGATGGTCGTGGTCAGGTCCAGCCGGTCGATGCCCTTCCACAGGGTCAACTGCTGGGTGTAGGTGAGGAGTTCACCGAGCGGTGCGGTGACCGTGATGCGCGACCCCGCCGCCGAGTGCTCCACCTTCACCGCAGCCGTCACGTCTCCACTGCGGGCGGCCGTCGTGCCCGTCGGCGTGAGGTGCCAGGGCCCCTCGCCGAAGCGCGGGTGCCTCGAATACTCCTCCTGTACGACCAGCTCGTTGCCGATGTCACCGGCGCGGAGCAACTCCCGTCCGCCGTCCGCTAGTTGGCGAAGGCTGCTGACGCCGCCGCCACGCGACGGGTCGACCGTCACCTCGTAGAACTCGTTGCGGATGACCAGACCCTCCCCGGGGGTCCAGTCGGCGACCGTTCCCTCGGCGAGGGGAAGTGCCTTGAGGCCCAGCCCCGGCACCTCCGGTACCACCACCCGCAGTTGACCGTCCGACTCCCGAACTGCGGGCAGCGGCAGGCCTGTTGTCTCGTCGACGGGGACCAGTCCGTCGGGGAGGTCGGTCGTGAGGGTGTCCCGGCGTTGCCAGGTCGCGGAGTTGAGGACGACGAGGTCGGGGCCGCCGCCCGGCAGCGGGGTGATGCGGTCGGCGAGGGCCTGGGTGGCGTCGGCGTGCACGGACTCGGCGAGGTCGTACAGCTCGCGCCAGCCCGTCAGCAGGTCGATGTAGACCTGGTCGGACTCGGATCCGGTGATCGCGTCGTGGTGGGCGCCGTAGACGAGTTGCCGCCAGGCCTTGTCGAGCGCCGCGTCGGGATAGGCGCGCCCGGTGAGGAGGGAGGCGAGTGTCGCCCAGGCCTCGGCGTCGGCGAGGAGTGTCTCGCCGTACCGCTGGGCCTGCTTGGTGTCGATGTACGAGACGTCCTTGCCGGTGTAGATCGGGTTCATGTCCCGGGTCTGCGGCGAGGCCCTGCGCCCTTCGGCGTCGAGTTCGGAGCGTACGGCGGCGAAGAAGTCGCGGGGGATCGCGGAGACGAAGCGCGGCCAGACGTACCGCTCGTTCCAGTCGCGGTGGATGGCCATGACCCAGCGGCAGGGCGGCGCGTAGTCGCCGCCGACGGGCAGCAGCACATTGCGGGTGAGCGCGACCTTCTTCAGCCCGGTGAAGAGCTTGAGCGCCGCGGCCTCCGCCTCCGGGAGCGTGGGCGCGTTGTCGATGGCCCAGCCGGCGCCGTAGTGATTGACCATGTAGGCGGTGAGGAGGCCGCGTCCGGAGGGGGCGATCCAGTCGAACTCGGCCTGGAACTGCATCCGTTGGGGGTCGCGGGGCGGCTCGCCGAAGACGTTCAGGGTGGGCCCCCACTGGTGGAAGGGCCCACGCGCCCAGGAGCTGGACGACAACCCCGCGTCGGCCATGAGCCCCGGGAACTGGGGGTCGTGGCCGAAGGCGTCGAGCTGCCAGGCGGTGTGCGGGTCGGCGCCGAGAATCCCGCGCTGGAAGCCGTCGCCGTACAGCGCGTTGCGTACGGTCGCCTCGGCGCCCGTGAGGTTGGTGTTGGGCTCGTTGTACGTCCCGCCCATGATCTCGACGCGCCCGGTGCGCAGCAGCTGCCGCAGGAAGGCGCGCTCCTCGGGGAACGCGTCCCAGTAGGGCTTCAGGTAGTCGACCTCGGCGAGCACGAAGGTGTACGCGGGGTCGCGTCGTGCGAGATCGATGTGCGCGCGGACGAGGCTCATGCCGGACTGGCCGCGGGAGTCGAAGGTGCGGGCGGGGAGGCCGGAGGTGGCCGGGTCGTCGGCGACGTCCCAGGTCTCGGTGTAGGCGGCCTGGGTGTTCCACCAGACGGGGTCGTAGTGGAAGTGGCTGACCATGAACATCGTCCAGCCGGGCTCGGCGACGAGGAGGGCGCCGGTGAGGGATGCCTGCTGCTCGGGGTCCTCGGTGTCCTCGGCGGTGACCGTGACGTGGGTGCGCTCGCCGGGAGGCAGGTCGCAGAGCACGGGTATCTCGGCGCGGAGGGTGCCGTCGTCACCGACGGTCGAGCGGATTTCCCCGTCGGAGCGGACGCCGGGGCCGTCGGCGGTGAGGCGGACCGTGCGGCCGGCGGTGTGGCCGATCTCGGCGGTCACCACCTGACGCGGATGCTCGGCGCTGCCGACGAACAGCTCGGTCGACTCGACTGAGGTGACGCGCATGGGTCTCCTACGAGGCCTACGAGGGAAACGGGGGAACAACGGGGCACGCGAAGTGGTGGGGCCCATCGTGGCACCGTTCCGATGGTTCAAACAACCATCTTCGAGTTTCCTTGGTGGTTCATCCATGCAAAAGCCGCCCTCGGGGAGATGTCTCCCGGGGCGGCATTTGTGTGCTTGCCGGCTGATTGCCGGTTGCTCAGCGGGTACGGCGGGTCTTCACCGCGTGCTCCCTGGCGATGTGGTCGGTGAGGGCGAGGGAGGCGCTGGCGCGCTGGTAGGAGAGCTGGGCGACCCGGACGTACAGGCAGTCGATGAGGACGAGCACCGAGTGCCGGGCGCCGATGCTCTCGGTGCGGAAGCTGGTCTCCGAGGAGGACGAGATCAGCCGTACGTCGGCGGCGCGGGCCAGCGGGGACTTCGGGTCGGCGGTGATGGCGACGGTGGTGGCGCCGCGCTGCTTGGCCAGTTCGAAGGGCTCGATGGCCTCGCGGGTGGAGCCGGAGTGCGAGATGCCGATGGCGACGTCGGCGGGGGTGAGGAGGGCGGCGGAGGTCAGCGCTGCGTGCACCTCGGTCCAGCCGCGCACCTGGCAGCCGATGCGGAAGAGCCGCGTCTCGGTCTCCTGGGCGACCGCGCCGCTGCCGCCGACGCCGTACACGTCGATGCGCCGGGCGCGGGCGACTGCCTGCCCGGCACGCTCGATGGAGTCGAGGTCCATCCGGTCGATGGTCTGCTGGATGGCCCGCAGATCGGCGCTGCCGACGACCTGGACGACCCGCTCAAGGCTGTCATCAGGGGAGATGTCGGGCCCGATCTCGGCGGTGCCCCAGTCGGAGACCTCGCCGCGCCCGCGTTCCTGGGCCAGCTCGATGAGCAGATGCTGGTAGGAGTCGAGGCCGATGGCACGGCAGAACCGGGTGACCGTGGCCTGCGAGGTGCCGGTACGGCGGCCCAGCTCGGCGGCCGAGCAGTGGGTGACGGCGGCGGGGTCCTCGAGGATCAGCTCACCCACCTTCCGCAGGGAGCCGGCGAGGCGCGGCAGTTCCGTACGGATGAGGGTGGTGACGTCGGTCGGGGGCATCCCGTTGCCGGAGCCGGTCCGTTCCATGGGGTACCCGATCTCCTCGGTGCTGTACTGGTAGTGACGACGAATGTATCAGCCACCGTCTATTGGGCAGTTTGAATTCCAGGACCAGGAAGGCTGCCTGCGGCGGTCCTGGGGTCTCCGACCGTTGCTCGCGGCCCGTACACTGTGATTTATTGATTCACCGATAGAGCTAGAGCGGGTGGTTTCATCCACCGGTGGGGAGTACCGAGTGTCCGTCGAGTCCGTCAGTGCCCAGGGCTTCGTGCGTGAGAGCCGGGCCGTGCTCGACCGCATCACCGGGTCGGAACCGGTCCGGGAGTCGGTGTCCCGAGCCGCCGAACTGATCGCGGACTGCATCCGCGCGGACGGCGTGATCCAGGCCTTCGGTACGGGCCACTCCCAGGCCCTCGTCCTGGAACTGGCGGGCAGAGCGGGCGGCCTCGTCCCCACCAACCGCCTGTCGATGGCCGACCTCGTCCTGTACGGCGGCGACGACCCGAGCGCCCTCGACGACCCCCTGCTGGAACGCAAGCCGGGCATCGCGGAGCGCCTGTACGACCTGGCCGCCCCGCAGCCGTCCGACCTGTTCGTGATCATCTCCAACTCGGGTGTCAACAACGTCATCGTTGAGATGGCCCTGCGCGCGAAGGAACGCGGCCACAAGATCCTCGCGATCACGTCCCTCACCCACACCCGCACGGTCCCGGCGGGCCACAGCAGCGGCAAGAAGCTGGCGGACATCGCGGACGTGGTGCTGGACAACGCGGCCCCCACGGGCGACGCGCTGCTGGAGTTGCCGGGCGGCGGCGCGGTGTGCGCGCTGTCCACGCTGACCGGCGTGATGCTGGTGCAGATGGCGGTCGCGGAGACGGCGGCGGTGCTGATCGGGGCGGGGGTGCGGCCGCCGGTGTACGTGTCGGCGAACGTACCCGGGGGGTTCGAGGGGAACTTGGGGCTGGAGCGGCATTACGGGGACAGGATTCGGCGGCCGGCTAGCTGAGACGGGCGTGCAGCGGGGCGTGTGGACGTGGGACGGGCGGGACCCGGAGTGCCTGCCGGGTCCCGCCCGTCCCACGTCGCTTCCTGCCGTCGTACGAGAGGGGTCAGCCCCCGTCGACGTGCCCGTTCACCTCGATGCCGCTGTCGTGGTGGCCGGTCAGCTCGATGCCGTTGTCGTGCTGACCGCTCTCGTGGTGGCCGGTGCCTGCCGAGGTGGCTGCGGACGCGGTGCCGATCCCGGCGAGCAGGGCGCCGAACGCGAGTGCGCCTGCGGTGATGACGGTCGCGAGTTTCCTGCGGATCATGGGTGGTACCTCCGTGTTCCCCGTTCCCCGTTGATGGTTCGAGTCTGGCGGCCGTTTCCGGGCCGACGCCACACGTTGAAACCGTGCTCTAAACGAAGTCCGTGGACGAAGGCCCTGGACGAACGCTCTAGACGTCGAACGGTGTGTCGAGCGGGTTGCCGAGGAGGGCGAGTCCGGTGGGTGTGGCGGTGTGCAGTACGTACTTGCCGTGCCGCTCGCTGAGCAGCAGCCCGGCCCGGCGCAGGACGGCGGTGTGATAGCTCGTGGCGGCTTCGGAGATGCCGATGCGACGCGCGAGTTCTCTCGTCGTACGGCCGGTCACGACGTCCTCCAGGATGGCGGCCCGGGTGTGACCGATGAGGGGTCCGAGGTTCGGCCCCCGGACCCGGGCGAGGGCGAGGGTGTGCCGTATCGGATAGACGAGAACCGGGGCCGGACCGACCGGCGGGACGGCGAGTGTGACGGGCCTGCGGCAACAAAAGAAGGACGGTTGCAGTGCCAACCCCCGCCCGCCGAGCAGCAGTTCACGGTCGACCGGATAGTCGGCCTCCAACACCGGCGGCTGCCAGCGCAGCACGGGCCAGAAACTCCGCAGCAGCCCGTCGGCGCCGCCCGCCAGCACGGCCCGGGTGCGCAGGGCGAGGTCGGCGTCGACCTGGGCGCGGACGGTCGGCCAGAAGGGGGCGAGGGTCTGGCGGTGGTAGGCATGCAGCGCGTCGCCGAGGCGGCGCAACGCGTCGGGATCGCCCTCGGCGAGTGCACGGGTGCCGGCGGGCAACGGCCGTATGCGCTCCGGGGACGCGGCGAGCCGGGCGAGGTCACCGCGCAGGCCGGCCCGGGGTGTGCTGAGCACGGCGTCGACGGCACTGGCCAGGTCGGAACGGCCGCCCAGGTCGGGCGTGAGGAAGTCGGGGGAGTAGCCGCGCGCAGGTAACAGCCCGCCCAGCAGCCGACCGGCCGTGGGCAACCGAGGCAGGACCAGTCGCCGCCACTCGCCGAACGCGAGCGGAGCCTCTCTGGTGATCAGGACCTGGAAGCTGTTGGTGACCTCCCAGAGCGGGTCGGGTGCGGTGGCGAGACGGACGCGTGCGATGTCGTCGGTGGTGAAGTGCACTCGCAGCATGGGATCTCCGACGGTGGTCGCTCATCGGGCCGGCGGGCACGGGCATGCTCACCGCCAGAATGCCTGTCGCCGAGGGTGAACGGCATAAGGGCCAACGCCGGTGACGGGAAAACCGGTTGCTGAGCGAACGCCGGTGACGGGAAAAGGGGTTGCTGAGCGAACGCCGGTCCTGGACGATCCCGGACCGTGAAGACACCCGCCGAGGAAGCCCACCCTGCCCGCCCCGCCGGCCCTGCCCGTCCGCTGGCCCTGGTCACCGGGGTGGGCCGCACCGTGGGTATCGGTGCCGGGATCGCCCGCCGGCTGGCGGAGTCGGGCTGGGACATCGCCTTCACGTACTGGACCCCGTACGACGCACGCATGTCCTGGGGCACCGAGCCGGGCGCGACGGAGGAGATCACCGCGTCGCTGACCGCGCTCGGCGCCGCGAGCACGGCGACAGAGGCGGACCTCGCGGATCCTTCGGCCCCGGCGCAGGTCTTCGACGAGGTCGAGCGCAGAATGGGCGGCGGCGGTACGGGTGTCACGGCGCTGGTGATGTGCCACTGCGAGTCGGTCGACTCGGGCCTGCTCGACACGACCCTGGAGAGCTTCGACCGCCACTTCGCCGTCAACGCCCGCGCGACCTGGCTGCTGATCCGGGAGTTCGGCCGCCGCTTCACGGCTCCCCCGGGAACGGGCCGGATCATCGCCCTCACCAGCGACCACACGGTGGGCAACCTGCCGTACGGGGCGAGCAAGGGGGCCCTGGACCGCATCACCTTGGCGGCGGCCCACGAGCTCTCCCACCTGGGCGTGACGGCGAACGTCATCAACCCTGGCCCGGTGGACACGGGTTGGATGACGGAGGAGGACAGGATGAACGCCATCCGCTACACCCCACGGGGCCGCCTGGGCACTCCGGAGGACACGGCCCGCCTGGTCGACTTCCTGTGCTCCGGGGAGGGGGAGTGGGTCAACGGTCAGTTGCTGAAGAGCAATGGGGGGCTCGGGTAGACCTGGGACGGGCGCGCCGGTGTGCGGTCAGTTCAGTTCGGGTTCCGGATGATGGCGAGGGCTTCCACCTCCAGCATGAGTTCCGGCCGGTACAGGGCGGCGACCTGTACGGCCGTACTGGCAGGCGGGCGCGCGGTGTCGATGTGCGCGTCGCGGGCGATCCGTACGTCCGGCAGGACGGCCACGTCGGTGACGTAGAAGGTGAACTTGGCGACGTCGGCGAATGTCGCGCCGGCCGCCGCCAGGCAGCGCCGCAGGTTCTCGAAGACCTGTCGGGCCTGGGCGGTGGCGTCGCCCTCCCCGACCAGGTTGCCCTGCTCGTCCAGTGCGACCTGCCCGGAGATGACGACCAGCCGGCCCTCGCCCACCACCACATGGCTGTAGCCGTTCCCCGGGGCGACCCCGTCCGGCGGAATGTGGGTGAGCACGGCCATTGCCGGCTCTTTCGACTCGTCCGACACGGGTGACCTCCACGTACAACAGGCGACGAGGCAACGGTATATGGCGGTGATCCCGTGAGAGGACGCGAGGACGCGAGGACGCGAGGACGTGGATGTGTATGAGGCCGTGGACAGCCGCCGGGCTGTGCGGGCGTTCAGCGATGAGCCGGTGCCGAAGGAGAGACTCGAACGAGTGCTGACCGCGGCGACGCGCGCTCCGTCGAGCGGGAACCTCCAGCCGTGGCATGTGTTCGTCGTGACCGGCGGGCCCCTGGACAGCCTGAAGGGGCGCACCACGGCCAGGGCACTGGCGGGAGACCCCGGTGATGACCGGGAGTATCCGATGTACCCGGCCGAACTGAACTCGCCGTATCTGGACCGTTTTTCCGCCGCGGCCGCCCAGCGGTACGAAGCCCTGGGAATCGAGCGGGACGACCCCGACAGACCCATGAAGATCGCCGCCTTGAACTCGGAGGCGTTCGGGGCGCCGGTCGTCCTGTTCTGCTATCTCGACCGGAGCATGGGACCCGGACAGTGGGCTGACGCGGGGATGTACTTGCAGACGGTCATGCTGCTGCTGAGGGCGGAAGGGTTGCACAGCTGCCCCCAGGTCATGTGGACCATGTACCACGAGACGGTCAGGCAGGCAGTCGGAGCCGATGACGGGCTCGTGCTGCTCTGTGGTGTCTCGGTGGGGTTCGAGAAGGAGGCGCGCCACCGCTGCGTACCGGCCGGGCGGACATGACGGAGACAGTCAGCTTCATCGGGGTGTGAGCCGCTGGGCGGTCGAGATCGACAGGACGGCTCAGTAGCCTCGGACCCCATGGGCATTCAGATCGACGTAGTGACGAGTTACCCGATCAACGATGAGGTGGAGAGGGTGCTGGGGCTGGCCGAGGCGGTTGGCGAGCCTGTCACTGTCACGTTCATGTGGGAGGGGCGGGAAGAGGCGGAACGCGCGGTGCTGGTGCCCGCAGCCACGCTGGCGCTCTGGGAACACTGGGCCCCCACCGCCTACGCGAGAGCTGGCGTCGAGGACGAGATCGGGGACGAGAACCGGGCTGTGGCGGAGGAGCCGGAGCTTGCCCACCCGGCGGAATTCGGCGCGTTCACGCTCTTTCGTCGTCGCGCGGGAGGGCGTACGGCGGTCGCTCGCAACGGCGTGGTGGTCGCCGAGCTACTGGACCCCGACGAGGCGCACTGGCTCCAGGAGACGGCCCGCAATGTCCGCCAGGGCTTCATGGACCCGAAGCAGAAGGCGGCGTTCGAGGAGTTCCTTGCCCGGCAGGTGTCCCTTGACGAGCAGTGACGCGCCGAATCGTGCTTCGTGGTTGGTCCGAAGCCTGCACGGTTGAACGTTCGCTTCTGCCCGGCTGCTGTGTCCCTCACCGCTCAGGTGGCTTCGCATGAGGACGGTGGCGGACTGGCTCCGGGTGCCTGCGAAAGGCCACACCCCGGTCAGGCCGCGGCACTAGGTTGTGCCGATGACCCGACCCCTGCCGCCCGGCGGCACTGTGCTCGATGCGGACGAACTGGCAGCCCGCTGGGCGGACGCATGGCGTCCGGAACAAGTCGCGGAGCGGTTGGGTGGGGTCGGTGCGCCCTGGTGCGTCGCGGCGGGGTGGGCGCTGGATCTGTTCCGCGGGCAACAATCGCGGCCGCACGGCGACTTGGAGATCGCCGTGCCTGCGGCGGGCTTCCCGGAGATCCGGCGCCGCTTCCCCGAGTGCGTGTTTGACGCTGTGGGTTCGGGGCGGGTCTGGCCGGGGGCGGGAGCCGAGGCGCTGGCGGCCACGCACCAGACGTGGCTGCGGGATCCGGCGAGCGGGCGGTTCCTGCTCGACGTCTTCCGCGAGCCGCACGAGGGCGGGACATGGACCTGTCGGCGGGACGAGAGGCTGCGGCTGCCGTACGAAAGGATCATCGAGCGAACGGCAGACGGGATCCCGTATCTGGTACCGGAGTTGGTGCTGCTGTTCAAGGCCAAGGCGCCACGACCCAAGGACCAGGCGGACTTCGTCGGGGCGCTCCCTCTGTTGGGCCCGCCGCGGCGGGATGCCCTGAGCGAGTGGCTGCAGCTCGTCCACCCCGGGCATCCATGGCTGGCGGAGCTGGCGGGATGAGGAGCTGGGCGGGGGTGGGCCGGTCCACAGGGGGATCAGACCGGCATCGGTCGGCCGGAAACCGCAGGCCTCGAAGTAGAAGGAGCGCAGGTGCCCCTCGAAGTCCACGTGCAGCCACTCGCACTTGGCGGTACGGGAGTGCTGCGCGGCGGTGGCGATGAGAGTGGCGCCGATGCCTTGGGAGCGATACCGCTGGGCCACGACGGTGTCCAGGACGAAGGCGTGAACTCCCCCGTCCCAGGCGACGTTGACGAACCCGACGAGGGAGTCGCCGTCCCAGGCGCAGACCCAGCCGAGGCTGTGGCGTTGCAGCCGGGTGCGCCAGTCGATGTTGCCGACTGGTCCGCCGAAGCCTTCGGCGTGCAGGGCGTTGAGGGAGGCGTTGTCGAAGTCGCTGTGCCATGCGTATGTCGCCGTCACGCGGTTTCACTCTCATCGATTCTGTGCGGCGGAACGACGACCGACCGTGCTCGTTCACGCACCTGCGGTGGCTTGATCAGAGCAGTACCCTCGAAATCATGGCAGAGCACTTGGGGGACCGGTTGAAGCGGCTTCGCCGCGTGGCCGGTCTGACGCAAGAGGGCCTGGCGGAGAAGTCGAACCTGTCCGTCGACACGGTGAAGAAACTGGAACAGCGGCAACGGCACTCCGCGTCGCTGCCCACGCTTCACGCTCTGTCGGGCGGCCTCGGGGTCGAGCTGACCAGCCTTCTGGGCGACCCACCCGGAGTGCCCTCGAACGGGGAGGCCGATCCGCCTCAGCTGGTCGCGTTGCGTCGCGCGATCATGCCCCCGATGTTCGCTCCTCCGCCGGAGCCGTCCGGCGTCGAGAAGCTGACACTTCCCCTTCTCCGCAAGGAGATCGCCGCCGCGTGGACTCTCTACCACGATGCCGAGTTCGCGGCCCTGATGGAGGTTCTGCCGGGCATCGTCAACGATGCACGGTTCGCGACGGCCGTGGGCACCGGCGACCAACGGGCCGAGGGCCAGGCCGCGTTGGGGAAGTCCCTTCAACTGGCCGGCCATCTTGCCATCCGCATGGGGAAGACCGATCTCGCCCTGTCCGCCCTCGAACGGGCCATGAACGCGGCCGACGCCTCCTCGGATCCCCTCCTGGGAGGGATGGTGACCAACTCCGTGGCGTGGAACTACCAACGCCAGAACCGGCTGGGGGACGCCGAACGCGCCGCCGTGTACGCGGCTGATCGCGTGGAGCACGAGAACAGCTCGACGGCCGAGGGCGTACGTGTGTGGGGCGGGCTGGTCATGTCGGCGGCCACCAGCGCGGCCCGCAGCGGCGACTACGACAAGGCCTCGGACATGATGCGGACGGCCGAGGACGCGACCAGCCGGTTGGCGCTGCTGCCCCCGCCGGTCGACGGGAAGATGGTGAGCGTCTTCAGCCGGTCGTCGGTGCGGATCGAGCGCGTCCGTCTGGCTGTGCAGCACGGCCGCCCCGACGAAGCCCTGAGCCTGGCCAAGGGGATGCGGCTGAGGGCGGACACTCCGCCCTCGTGGCGTACGTGGCTTCTCCTGGACGTCGCTCGGGCACACACCGACCTCGGGGACGCCGAGGGGGCGGTGAAGGCCCTCGAACGGCTTCGCCGGATCGCCCCTGCATGGATGCGACACCACACGCTGGCCGTGGCCATCGTGACGGATCTGTCGGCCGGTCCTTACCGTCCGCCGGGTCTGCGGAAGCTTGCCGAGTTCCTCGGGGTGGCAGGCTAAGGCCGCAAAAAGGGGGACATGGCGTCCCTCTCGTCGCACGTGCTCCGGCGGAATCATCGCCCCAGTCAGCGAGTCTGAGGGGCGAACGATGATCAGGCAGAGTCGACACAACGCGGCTGAAGCGCGCGAGGCGGTTGCCCGTGCCGAGTTAGTCGGTTCCGAGCACAAGGGCACCTTCTGGCTCCTTGTGCCTGAGTGCGTCCCACGGGAGTTCGCTCCTCCAACTCGCCCCCTGATACACCGAGTCGAAGCGGGTCTTCGCCGTATGGCCGGGTCATGAGCGGACAGAAGACTTCGCTCGGCATCCCGGTCCTGCACACACCCGCCCTTGAGCCCGTGGGCGTCGCAGGGTGCGACGTGTGCGGTGCCCTGGTGGGCCAACGGGAAGCCGCACGCGAAAGGGGCGCTCGCGACTCGGGCAGGTCGCCGCGGCAACGATCCGGGGAAGCCGAACCTTGTCGAATTCCTGAACCGGCTACCGGGTTACTGCGCCGCGTGCGCGGGCTGGCGCGAGATCTGGTGTCCGCGCTGCTGTGGCTTCGACGGGTGCGCGGGTTGCGCGTACACGTTTCGCGTTCGGTGTCCGACGTGCGCGGGGGGAGACGCGGAGCCGATCCGATGGTGAGGTTCTGCCGCGCCGCGACAGGTTCGAGACCCCTTGGACAGATCACCGCGAGGTCCAGCCACATCGGGACGTTGAGCGTGCGGGCCGTGGCCCCGTAGAGGACGTCCCAGCAAAAATTCGGGTGCTGGAGCCTGGCCCCCGTCCCTACCCTCGGCCCATGCGCCCCGAATCCGCCGCCCTCCTGAACGTCATCGACGTGGAAGCCACCTGCTGGGACGGGCAGCCGCCGCCCGGTTCCGTGAACGAGATCATCGAGATCGGGCTCACCGTCGTGGACGTGACGGCACGGCGCCGGGTGTCCCGGCACCGGGTTCTGGTCCGGCCCGTCCGGTCGAGGGTGAGCGGCTTCTGCACCGAGCTGACCGGCCTGACACAGGCCGAGGTGGACCGGGGCGTCAGCTTCGCCGAAGCGTGCCGGGTCCTCGTCGAGGAGTACGGGGCCGGGGAGCGCCCCTGGGCGAGCTGGGGCGAGTACGACCGCAGGCAGTTCGCCCGGCAGAGCCAGGCCGACGGGGTGGCCTACCCGTTCGGTTATCCGACGGAACGCACCCACACCAACGCCAAGGCCGTATTCACCGAGGCCTACGGACTACGCAGGAAACCCGGCATGAGCCAGGCCCTCCAGATCGCCGGACTGCCGCTGGAGGGACGCCATCACCGGGGTGAGGACGACGCGTGGAACATCGCCGCGCTCGTTCTTGATCTGGTGGGGCGCGGGGCGTGGCCGGTCACGGACGCGGTCGTCTAGTGGCTCGTCTCGATTGGTCGGTTGGGTAATTGATCCGTCGTCTCTGAAGCCCACCCAGCCGATCCCACTTCTTCAGGCGGTACCGCCTGTGCGGGGCAGGCGCGGCCGGCCCCGGCGTCGGTCGGATGCGGTACTGGGCGACCGCGGCTACGACCACGACACGTACCGTCGGCTGGTGTGGGATCTCGGCGTGAAGCCGCTGATCGCCCGCCGCGGCACCGAACATGGCTCGGGTCTGGGCACCCAACGCTGGGTCGTGGAGCGCGCGTTCGCCCACCTGCACCGGTTCCGCCGCCTGCGGGTCCGCTGGGGGATACGCGACGACATCCACGAAGCCTTCCTCGCTGTGGGATGCGCACTCACCCGCTAATTCTTCTGCAGGGCGCGGGTGACACCCGCGACGACGGCGGTCGTCAGCACCCACCCCGAGGCGATCAGCACGTAGGCCAGCCATTGAGGGCCGCCGTCCGTCCAGTACCAGGCGGTGCGCTGGCCCAGGCCACCAATGGGGATCAAGAGGTCGAGCGTGTAGACAAGGGGCTGGAACGGAGCGCCTTCGCCCGGCTTCACGGGCGTGGGCCCGTGCGCGTCGAAGACCAGGGTGCCCAACAGGGTCAGCGCGAGGAGCCAGACGCCGGCCAGCCAGGGGCGGTAGCCGTAGCCAACGGTCGCGTCGAGCAGGTGGCCCCAGGCACGCGCGGGCCAGGACAGGGCGCGGCGCCGGTGCCGCTGTTTTGCCAGGAGGACCCGGCGGGCGTCGTCGTCGTGGCCGATCGTCCGGTACCAACTCGCCAACTGCTCGTACGGTTGCGGGCCATAGCCCGGACTGCGCCGAATCCACGCCACACGGCGGTCCGCGGAGTCCCTCCGCTCACCGGACTCCACCTCCTTGATGGAGCCATAGACGAAGCCCTCCAGCTCCACCACGTCCGGCCAGCTCTGCGCGCTGTCGTAGAGGTAGGACACCTGCGCGCCACGCAGATCCACCGCGCCCGACGGCGGCCGGGCGAGGGTGAGGTCGACATCGACGGCCTGCATGAGCCTGCAGACCAGGGCCGGGCCGTCACCGTCGGGTGGCCCGTTCAGGACGCCTCCTTCGAAGCCCATGCGGTCCAAGACCTGGGTACGCCGCAACTGCACGGTCCCGTTCGCGGTGAATCCGTCGGAGAAGTCGAGTCGTGAGACCACGGCGTTGTTCAGGGCGAGCGCCACTCCGCGCGGTCCAGGGTCTTCCAGGCGTGAGCCCCGCATGTACAGACCGCGCGGCAGCTGCGCTCCCACCAGCCGGACCTCTCCTCGCGCGACGAAACCGCGGTTGCAGTAGACGCCCCCTTCCATGACCAGACCACCGGCGGCCATGGCCAATCCTCCGGGCGCGCTGATGCGGGCTCCGTTCAGGAGCATGCCGCCGGCCACCCGGGCGTCACTGAGCGACAGGGCGGTGCTGACGTTGTTGAAGGGAGAGGAAGCGAGGCTTTCCACGACGGAGCGCCGTAGGTCGAGGTTGCCCTCGATACGGGCCGAGTCGGCCTCGACGCCCGGCACCCTGCAGTCCGTCATGACGACCGTCCGAGTCGACGCTCCGAGCAGGTCCACCGCCTCCTCGAACCAGCACTCCTCGATCCAGAGGGCGTGCTCGATCTGCGCACCGGCCAGACTCAGGTGCCCCGATATCCGCGCCCCGGCGAGCCTGAGGCATGCGACGGCGCCGGGCTGCGCGGCGTTCGCGCCCAGCAGGAGCGCCACGATCACGGCGCCCCGGACCGTGCGCTCGGCACCCCACTGCCCGCCTCCGGCGACTCGGTCGTCCTCAGGCCTCCCGGTGTGCAGGTCCACGCGGCGCCCCTCGGGGAACGCGTCCCACAGCGCACGCTCGGGCGGCGTCAACTCGGCGTATGAGATCACGCGGGCAGCGTAGTGACCTTCCTTCTCGCTCCCCTTGCCTCACCGCGCGAACCGGAGGAGGTCCATTTCTGCTAGGAGATCCAAGTCTGCTGGCGCCGTGCAAGGGCCGAATACTCCGCAGCGGTGTGAGCCCTCCCTACCGCACCGGGTACCGCTGTTCGGGCAGGAGGTCCACGCCGAACCGCTCGTGCAAGGCCGCCATGTCCCGGCAATCCTCGTCATCGAGTTCGTATCCGGTGTGGCACCGCACCTGCCCCTGCGCGGTCAGGCACCGCACCGGCTCACGCTGAAGGGTCCCGGTCCCACCGAACCAGGCAGCCTCGTAGACCCACACCTCGCCGTTCTCCATCGTGTAGTCGCCGTTGCCCTCGCCGTCGAACACGACGGGATGGACATCGACGCTCCTTCCCTCCTGATCACGCAGGACGAAACACGACGAAAGACGACCCTCCGCAACGGCGAAGCCCACGCACCGCAGAGCCTGGACTGCGGCCTCAGCCTGGTCGACCCGGACAATCAGATCGACATCCTTGTGCGGACGTGTCTGCTCGCCGAGAAGGGCATCAACTCCCCAGCCACCGTCCCCGAGCCACACCTCCACACCCTGTGTCTCCAGAGCCCTGATCACAGCCAGCGCGTTGGCAGCATCCATCATCACCACGCCAGTATCGCCATGGAGCCGGAGGACGCCGGGGGATTTACCTGGTCAACGCTCTGGACAATCCACTAGGGAGTCTTCCGGCGCGGCCGACAGCCCCGTCAAGGCCAGGTCCGGTCGAGGCCGCCGAACCGTACGGCGTACGCGGCGGGTCCGCCCTTCTCGACGGCCCGGAGGATCGCACTGCGATGTGTGTCGAGCCGCTCCACCATTTCCAGGCTGCGGAGTTGCTGGTTGTCGAGGTAGAAGAGCACGGCGGAGCGCTCGAGGACAGGTTGGATCTCCAGGTCCCGTGTCTTGATACGGCCGTCCTTCGACAGCGGAACCCATGACCGGTCGAGTCCGTACGAGATCCACTCCTCGTCGGGAATGTCCTGCGCGTCCGACGGGAAGACGTCGACGATGCGGTGCACCGCCCAGCCACGCTGCCTCAGTTCCTCCGCGACGCGGCGTCCCAGGTTCCGGTCGAGGAAGAACTCAGGCGGCAAGGCGCACCACTGCGTGGCAGAGCGAATCCACTTGCTCGGGCGTCATCTCGTACTCGTATGCGATGTCCTCGACGCTCTCACCGGCCTCCCAGAGGTCTGTGACGGCCTTGACGGTGACGCGGTTCGCGGCGATGACGGGCAGGCCGTGTCCGAACCGCGGGTCGATGACGACAGGAACCGATTCCCCGTACTGCTTCAGCCGCAGGCTCGCCGGGTAGTCGTCCTCGCCTTCCCAAGTCAGGTAACGGAGGTAGCCGGCCACCACCTCGTGGATGGGGGCCTGGCCGTCGCGGGCACGCCTCAGATCTCCGAAACCGTGCTCGACGAAGATGTCCACCCCGTCCGTCGCGATGCGCTTCGAGACCAGACCGTAGGGGGTGTCGAATGCCTTCCGTACGGCCGCGGCGGCCTCCCGGATCTCACTCATCCGCAGGCCGAGCGAGCGCAGGGAACGTAGTACGTGGGCCTCCGCCACGGCGATGAAAGGGACCGAGGGCTGCCCGTTGCGGACCGGCTCGACGCGGTGGACGAGCGGCGCGCCGGCCGCTGTTCCCTTGAGCCAGCTGGTCAGCGTCGACAGTGGGACCTCCAGGTGGGAGGCCGTCTCCGTGGGCGTCAGAAGCCCGTCATTGAATCGGTCAACCATGATCCTCCTCCCGTTGATCCGAGGTTCAGCATGCTTGCACACCCGAATCGTCGGCTGTGCGCCATGACGGTTCACCTCCGTGACGCGCCGTGCCCTGGTACCGGTCCCCCAAGCCATCAAGCCGCCTCCACCACCCTGCAATCCCTGCACGCCGAAGGCCCCGCCGCCCGGAACGCCCGTTCGCAGCCGTCGCAGGTCTGCCAAGGGAGGGTGGGCGGCAAGGATGTGACCGCTGGCCGGGCGCTCGGCGGTGCCGGGAGCGGAGTTTCGCGCAGGCGGAACGCCAGTATGCGTGCCGGGCGGGCCCGGAAGTGGGCGGGGAGGCCGGTGGTGAGCGCCCCGGTGGTCTCCTCGGGCCGGAGACCCTGCGCGAGCCACTCACCAACCGCCGGGGCCAACTCGGCGACCTCGCTGCGGGACAGGACCAGCCTGCGGTCGACGATACGGAGCGAGGCGAGGATGACGACGGCCTGCGGGTCGGCTTCGTCGAGGTCGAGCGGGTGAGGTGCCGCTGCTGCCTCCGCAGCCGCCTCGGCTGCTTCAGCCGCAGGTGCATCCGGTGGCGTGCCGCTGCTCTCGGCGGGCGCGGACTGCTGCGGCGGCGGAGGGGGTGGAAGGGGCGGCCTCTCACCTGCGGCACGCGGTACGTCGTAGAAGAACGTCTGCGTACGTACCTTGCCGTTCGGCCCCCGCACCCGCCGCCGTTCCGGATACCCCGCCGCCTCCAACTCCCGTAGTGCACGCGAGATCAGGATCTCGCCCTCGTCGAAGTGGGCGCAGAGGGCGGTGATGCTGACGCGGGCGCCGTCGGGGACGGAGAGGATGTAGGCCGCGACGCCGATCGTGACCGCGCTGCCGCGCCGCTGGGCGAGGGCGTTGGAGATCACCGTGAAGTCGGCGGTGAGGCGGGTGCGTACGTGAATCACACCGTAGGTCGGTGTGTTCAGCGCGTTCGGTGCACCGGCGTTGGCGCACGAGGGCGCGTTAGACTGCGTGTCAGCCATTGGGAAGGTGATCTCTTCCTGAGCGGTCAGGCCCTCGTTCAGGATTGCCGTCCTGGCGGGGGCCGTCGTCTTTGTGAGGTTGTTTCCGGGAACGTAACTCTCCGCACCCACTCGCCGCAACCGAGTCACTCCTGAGGGTGAACGTGTGAACGGGCGGTAGGAGGAGGGGGGTGGTTCTTTACCCCAAGTCCTATAGGGGGGTTGGGCTGTTGTCGTCCGAATCCCGGCTGACAAGGACCCGGCTAGCCCATCGCGGGAGCATGGCGGACCAGCCAGGCCGTCAGCTCGGTGCGCATGTCGTCCGCGTTGTCGTCCTCCCACATCCGCCAGGGAAGTTCGTCTCCCAGTAGGTCGTACTCCCAGTGGGCAGCCGCCTCCGCCAAGTGCCGGTCGGCCACCGGGTGATCGAGTGTCTCCCAGACCGTGAGCCAGGGGCTGATGGTGCCCGAGGCCTCGGCGCACAGTCCGAGGAGTTCGTGCACGGGGACGACGGGGGCCGGATCGGTGAGGCTGTGCGCCCACCAGGCGTGCAGGAACTCCTCCACCGCCGTGCTCTGGCGCACGGGCCACCGGTGCCAGTCGCCCTGCGAGAAGGAACGTCCGACCTCGTCGATGAGGTACGGCTCCACGAGGCCGGCTGTCAGCGCTCTGGCGAACTGGGGCAGGATGCGGCGCAGTACCGCGCCGTAGTCCTTCCAGTCGAAGGCATGCCAGGTGCGGTGCAGCAGGTCCGGGTCGAGTTCCACGTCCGGGATCTTCAGCAGCGCGAGCTCTTCCGCACTGCCCCAGTGGCAGTCGCACTGAACCTCGTCGGGGGACTCCAGGAGGCTTCCGCCGACCGAAGACTGCGACTCTAGTCGTTGTGGGTCAGGGCGTTGGTGACCGCGCATAGTGGTGGGCAAGTTTGGTGGCGAGGTCGCGGAGGTGAGCCCTGGCTTCGGTGGGGCCGTGCACAGTGATGGCGTTCCCGAACGGCAGTAGTGCTCGCACGTCCTCCAGATGCAGGAAGCGGATCGTCACCTTGCGGCCGGTGGCGGATTCTTCCTGGTCGTCCGGGACGAGTCGTTGGCCGAAGATCCGTTGCGCTCGCTCGATCTGGGTCTGGTCGATGGTGGCGCTGACCTCTATCGCGTGGTTGTGCTCCCACTGGTCAATGAGCGCTGCGGCGACGGTGGCCAGGGTCTGGCTCTCGCGGATCCGTCGTGGCTGGTCGACTTCTTTGCACGTCGTGATCCGTTCGAGTCGGTACATCCGTGGCACTCGGGCACAGTCGGCGACGAGGTACCAGATGCCGGCCTTGGCGAACAGCCCGTAGGGATCCACGACCAGGTCGCGTGGGCGTGACTCGCGTGGGCTGTCGTACTCGATCCGTAGCCGGCGACCTCGCCGCACCGCGCCGATCAGCGAAGCCGGAGTCGTGCCGGAAGCTCGTGCCTGACGCCAGGGACGGCTGTCCACGTGCACGACGTCGGTGAGCGGCAGGAGCTCATGAACTCGACGTGGCTGTGCAGCGGCGATCTTGGAGAGCGCGCGCCGGCTTTCGGCCGATGCGTCGAACTCCGCACGTTGCTTCTCGTCCAGCCCGGTGAGCGACAGATGATCACGCTCGCCCGGTGTGAGTCGCGTGAGGTCGAGCCCGGACCCGGGCAGCATGGTCACGCCTCCGAGGCGGCCCCGGTGTGCGGTCACCGGCAGACCGGCGTCGCGGAGCCAGTTCAGGTCTCGGGTGATGGTTCGAAGCGACACCCCGAGCGCTGAGGCAAGTTCCTGTGTGGTCACGGCATCCCTCGATTCGAGGAGCAGCATCAGGCTGAAGAAGCGATCCGGGGTCACACACCAATTTTTCCAGGAATTGCGACACGATGCGGCGCATATCCCGGTCAGGCTGGTGGATGCGTACCTACCACCTGCGAGCCTGTGAGAAGGAACAACCATGACCAGATCCGTCGTGTCCATCGTCTACGTGAACGACGCTCCCGCCGCAGCCCGTTTCTACGGCGACCTCCTCGGCATGAGTCCCTCGTTCGAGACTTCGGGATACATCACCTTCGACCTCGGGCCGGGCGCTGACCTCGCTGTGTGGTCCGGCCAGTTCGAGGATCTGTCACCGGACGTCCCGCGCACCGGTGAGGTGTGCCTGGCCATCGGCGGTGGATCCGACGAGGTCAACGCGACCTTTGAGCAGTGGAATTCCAAGGGGGTCACGATCCTGCGCGAGCCTCATGACATGGGGTTCGGGCTGACCTTCCTCGCAGCCGATCCTGACGGGAACCGTATCCGCGTCGCACCGCGGGGCTGAAAGGCCGCAATGCGGCAGGCGCGCACGACAGGTGTCGCGCCTGCCGTCATCGCCGGCGGCTACACGGTGATGCAGGATTGGACGAACTTGTGAGTATCGGTTCTGTGATCGACCGGCGAACTGTCAGCCGACACCTGACCCGGCTCGGCCTCGGCGAACGCCGCTTCATCGACCCAGGGCTGCTCGCGTTCCCCACTCGGTTGCACGGTGAACGGAGGGCCGGATTCGCCCGTCAGTTGAGGGTTCGGACCGCTCCTCCGCGTCGAGGGCGCCTACGGCGTCGTGTATCCGCTCCGACCGCCGGTACGGCGTGGCATTGCCGCTCTACCGTTCGGCGGTGCCGTCCGCACCGTCAATCTCGTAGATCCGCCCTTGGAGCTGTTCACCGGCCCAGTCCAGCCCGACGCCCAGGTCGAACCAGTGCCGATCCTTGCGGGCTTCGGGCGATGAGAGATTCACCGCCGCCCAGGAGAACACCCCCAGGAGGATGGAACGCCCGTGTTGCGTTGTGCGCACCGACAACGCGAACGGCGCGGCGAGTGCCGCCCGGGTGACCAACATGAGCTGTTCGTCCTCAGAACGCCGCCGCCCGCCCGTGAGAAACCGGGGCGTTTCGAGGATCTTGACCCACTCGACCATCGCGTCTGCCACCTGGGCGCGCAAGGACTCCTCGATGCCCTTCCGGACGGCGGTCGCGGGTTCATCGCCGAGCCAGCCAAGCCAGTGATCAGGGTCGGTGAGCTTGCCGAAGTCGTCCTGTGGCACCCCGTGACGGGGATTCTCCTGGTACTCACCTGTAAGTTTCCCGCTGCTGTCCACCACCCACGCGCCGCGGATCGCTTCGGGAGGCACGTAGCCGTTCGGGTCGTCGATATACGTCGGGTCGATCTCGGCGACGCTGCCACCGGGATTCTCGGCAGCCGCAGCCAGCAGCGCCGAGTCGTTCGGTATGCCCTTACGTCGGCTTCGCGAGCCAAAAAGCCCCACGTTGCCACCCCCCCACCGTTGCCCGCCCAGTTGACCGTGATTGTGCCGCACCGGTCAGCACCGTATGAGGGGGGTGTGCGGGACGGCGACAGGTGGGTGCGGGTGGGTGGGGAATCTCAGCGAGCAGGTCCCTACCGCCAGCCCCTCAGCGACATCAACGGCCCGCCACCGCCCAGATAACTACGAAGCGCCCCCGCACTCGACCGCACGAACTCCCCCGGCAACGCGTCCACTTCGGTCCAGCGGACCTCCGCGTGCTTCTCGGGTTCTCGGTTCTCCGGTTCGCCCGTCCAGGTGTGGGTGGCGAAGACGACCGTGAGGTAGCCGTTCGGGGCCTCGACGCCCTGGGCGCCGTGGACGACGTGGGCGACCGACAGGGACTCCGGGTTCACCCGCAGGCCCGTCTCCTCGTACAGCTCGCGTACTGCCGTCTCGGTGATGGGCTCGCCGGGTTCGCTCTTGCCGATGGGGAGGTCCCACATGCCCTGGCCGAACTTGGCGTTCGGGCCGCGCCGGAGGAGGACGACCCGGCCCGCCGCCCGGTCGTGGACGATGACCGCCGCAACGAGCACCGTCATCGAACCGAGGGCAGGCTTCAGGGTGTTGAGGGTTGCGGGGTCGTTGTTCGTCATGGTGCGGCGGAGTCTAGGGCCGCCCACTGACATCGCCT
Organism: Streptomyces sp. NPDC002156; assembly: GCF_053593675.1. Taxonomy (NCBI): domain Bacteria; kingdom Bacillati; phylum Actinomycetota; class Actinomycetes; order Kitasatosporales; family Streptomycetaceae; genus Streptomyces; species Streptomyces sp. NPDC002156. Next base: position 35,963 of record NZ_JBSFDA010000005.1, read on the forward strand.
TCCGAGAGCCGCCCACCCCGCCCTCACGCCCGCCGCGACATCGGCCGTTCCACCACCACGTACGACGCCAGAGCCGCCACCCCCGTCGCCGCCAGGCCCGCCGGGAGCAGGTGGTCGTCGGTCACGCCCAGGTCGGAGAGGAGGCGGATGACGGGGTAGTGCCACAGGTACATCCCGTAGCTCAGGTTGCGGCCCACCCAGGCCAGCGCCGCGAGCGACAGCAGGCGGGAGGGCCAGGACTCCGGGACCAGGTCCAATGCCGCCACCACCGTCGCCGCCAGGACTGCGGCGACCATGAAACCGGCCGTGTACCAGACCGGGTTCCACGCGCTCGCCTCGGCGATCGGGATCTGCCAGGCGATCAGGCCCAGCAGGGCCAGCGCCGGCCAGCACAGGCGGTTCGCCCACCGGCGGAGCAGTGCGAGTCGGGGGTCGTCGGCTTGCAGGCGGGCCAGGAGTACGGCCAGCAGCGCGCCGATCAGGAGTTGGTCGGCGCGGGTGTCCGGGCCGTTGTAGATGCGGTGCGCCGCCGTGGGGTCCCAGAGGGCGAGGCGCCACAGCAGCGGCAGTACGCACAGTGCCGCGACCCAGGCCAGCACCTTCCGTGCCGTGGTGTGCCGTAGGAGGAACAGGAGGAGCAGGGGCCATGCCAGGTAGAACTGCTCCTCCACTCCCAGGGACCAGGTGTGGCTGAGAGCTGAGGTGACGTCCGAGTACGGGCCCGGCTCTCCCGCCCGTACGAGGTTCACCACCGACACCGCCGCCAGCGCCGCCGCCGTCCACGCCCCGTCGAACAGCGGCAGCGGCAGTGCCAGGGAGAGGAGTGCCGTGACCGCGCACATCAGCAGCAGGGCCGGGCCGAGCCGCAGCCAGCGTCGGCGGTAGAACCTCCGCAGGCCGATACGGCCCGTACGGGCGTACTCGGCGATCAGCAGGCGTGTGATGACGAAGCCGCTGAGCGTGAAGAAGACGTCCACCGCCACCGAGCCGCCGGGCAGCGGGCCCGGCTCCACGTGGTACACGATCACCAGGACGACCGCGACCGTCCGCAGCCCGTCCAGCCCCGCCACCCGCCCACCACCGCGCAACGCCGACGGAAAGCCCCGCCCGCCACCGCCGGATCTGCGCCGCGGCTCGGCCGTACGTACGGCCGAGCTCTGCTTGGCGGCCTCGTCCGCCACTTCTGGCGCTTCTGCCTCTTCTACGGTGCTCGGGTCGGTGGGAGTGCTCATAACGACCGCGCCTGCCCAGCCCGGGCGGCGTCACACAAAGTCTTATGGTCCCCACAGCTTCGGCGCGGCTTTCCGGCCACCGCGCCTCCACCTGTCCTCCACCCTTCCTTCGCCCACGCTTCCCTCCGTCCGCTCAACCCCACGGGTCCCGCGCAGGTCTACTCTGTCGCCGCGGACAGCGGTCAAACGCGTGAGCGGAGACGAAAACAGGATGAACAGCCCTACGGGAGCACCTCGAAGAGTCGGCGGCGGCCGCACCAGGCAGCCGGGGCGGCCGGGGCAGCGTGGTGCGCGGATACATCGCACGCGTACGACCGTGCGTACCACCGGTGTGCCCACGAGGACCCCTGCCCCTGCCGACAGCCGTGGCGGCGGCCCCCTCCTCTCGGAGCCCGCCCGGCGCATCGCCGCCGGAAGCGTGCTGTTGCTCCTGGTCAGCGGTGTGATCACCGTGGGTGTGTGGTTCTGCATCACGTTCCAGACGGCCGTCACGCCGGTACTGCTCGCGCTGCTGCTGTCGGCCCTGCTCGGGCCGTTCTACCGGCGGCTGGTCGCGATGAAGTTCAACAAGTCCCTCGCCGCCGCGCTGACCTGCGCCGCTGTGATCCTCGTCATGGGCGGGGCCGCCTACATCGTGGTGAACGCCCTCGTCGACACCGGTGACCAGATCATCGACTCGGTGCGGGACGCTGCGAAGGACCTCAGCGAGCGCTTCGACGTGGTCGGCAACTCACTGGACGAACTCGCCGCGAACGCCAAGGACCTGCTGTCCAACTTCGGCGGCACCGCGGTCTCCGGGGTGCTGAGCGGCGTCAGCCTGATCACCGAGGTGATCGCCACCAGCACGCTCGCGATCCTGCTCCTCTTCTTCTTCCTCCGGGACTCCGACCGGGCCGTCGCCTCCATGCACACCCTCGCGCCCCGGGGCACCGGCCCGACCCTGGAGATCATGGCCCGCCGCGCCTTCCAGGCGATCGAGGGCTTCATGCTGGGGACGACGATCGTCGCGTTCATCGACGCCGTCTGCATCACCGTCGGTCTGCTGATCATCGGGGTGCCGGGCGCCGTCGGGCTCGGGGCGCTGGTGTTCATCGGCGCCTACATCCCCTACCTCGGTGCTCTTCTCTCGGGCGCGGTCGCGGTCCTCGTCGCCTTCGCGGACGGCGGGCTGACCACCGCGCTGTGGGTCCTCGGGGTGGTCGCCGTCGTCCAGGTCCTGGAGGGCAACGTGTTCCAGCCGATGATCCAGAGCCGTACGCTCCAGATGCACCCGGCGGTCATCCTCCTCGCCCTCACCGCAGGCGCCTCCCTCGCCGGCATCCTCGGCATGCTCCTCGCCGTACCGCTGACGGCGGCGGCCTTCGGGGTGCTCTCGGAACTTCGGGGGCGGTACGAGCAGGGGACCGGCACGCCTGCCGAGGCGCCGACCGGCTGACCTCTGGATGTCCTGACGTCCGGTGCCCTCACGCCGACTGGAGTGAGGGCGCCGCACCGTCCGACGACAACTCGTAGGCCGCCAGCAGGCGTTCGGTGTCGGCCAGCTGACGGAGCCAGCCGTCCCGTACGACGTCGATGCCTGTCTCGGGCTCCTGGAGGGACGCCAGATAGCGGGCGAGCGGGGCACCCTGCGGGCCCGCCTGTTCGTGCAGCGCGATCATCCTGGCCACCAGCTTGGTCTGTGTGCCGTAGACCGGGATCTGGGGGCCGCGCGGGGCGATGAGGCCGATGAAGTACAGCTTCTCGGCGGTCGCCGTGACGATGCCGCCCGCGTAGCGCACCGGCGCCCCGGCCGCCCAGGGGAACAACGCGTCGTCGAGGAACGGGAGCCGGACGTTGAAGCCGGTGGCCCACAGGACGGTGTCGTAGTCGCGGGCCGTGCCGTCGGCGAAGTGGACGGTCCTGCCGTCGAACCGCTCGATGCCGGGCCGGACGGTGATGCGGCCGTGGTGGATCCAGTACAGGAGCAGGTCGTTGACGACCGCGCGGCCCTCGGCGAGCGACGCTCCCTCGGGGGCGGGCATACCGGGGTACGCGTTCCACTCCCCGATCGACAGCCGGGCCATGAGCCGGTTGATCAGATCCTGTTCCTGCGGCGCGAAGTCGGCCAGGAACGGCACCTGTTGGCGGGGCACACCGAAGTACGTCTTGGGCTGGAACCATGATCCGCGCCGGATCACGATGTCGGCGTCCAGCCGGTGCTGGGCGAGATCCACGGCCAGATCGCAGCCGGAGTTGCCCGCGCCGACGACGAGGACCCGGTCCCCGTCGAGGTCGGAGACGTTCCGGTACGCGCCGGAGTGGATCGTCTTCCCGGTGAACTCGCCGGGGACGTCCGGGATCCTGGGGTCCCACAGATGGCCGTTGGCGACGAGTACGCCGTCGTAGATCCCGTCGTCCCCGGCGGAGGTCGTCACGCGCCAGCCGTACGACCCGGTCGGGGCGTCCGCCGAGCCGTCCGGTGCCTCGACGGGGACGACGCCCGTCACCGCCGTACCGAACCTGATGACGTCGTAGAGGCCGTGCTCGCGGGCGTACGACTCGATGTAGGCACGCACCTGGTCGCGGCGCGGGAAGTGCGGGTGGTCGGCGGGCATCGGGAAGTCCTCGAACGCCGTCGTGTCGCGCGAGGTGATGAGGTGCAGGGCGTCGTAGTCGGTGTGCCAGTGGCCGCCGACCCGGTCGGTCTTCTCGAAGCAGTCGACGTCGTGGCCGAGTCGGCGCAGCTGCTGGAGGGCGGAGACGCCTGCGGCGCCGGCGCCGATGACGCAGTAGCGGGGCATGGGGATTCCCTTCCGGCGGACCGAGGTGCTGCGGGATGGGCACAGTATTGGCAGTCCGACTGCTCTAGGTAAATGTGCAATTTATGGACATGTCCATAGGGTTTCCCTATGGCTGGCTTGGCCTCGGCTTTGCCAAAGGGTCAGCCTTGAGGAGCTCTCGGAATTCGAGGGTTTACCAAACGGCCCGGGCTCTTCATGCTCTCGGCAAGCGTTGAGGTGGTCGGCGGTCTCCCGTCGCGAAATCGGCATGCCTTTTTGGGAAATCCTGTTCAGGTCACAGCTGGATGACGAAATATAGACGAAATAAAGCTGACCTATCGGATTGCATTCCAAGTCATTACGATCCCCTCAAATTTCCCCTCCCTGCGGTGCTGAGGAGTGCAATGCGCAGATCGGCAAGGATTTTCGCTACGGTCGCGGTGACCGGACTCGCGGTGAGTGCCTGTGGTGGCAATGCCTCGGGCGGATCGGACGGCGGCTCGTCGAGCGGGGACACGCTTGTCATCGGTGTGGACCTGCCGCTTCAGGGGGCGTCGAAGGACGCGTCCGAGTCGACGGTCAACGCGATGCAGCTCTACCTGGACCAGACCGGCAGCAAGGCCGGCAAGTACAAGGTGAAGCTCAAGGTCTACGACGACTCGACCGCCGCCAAGGGCGCCTGGGACGACGCGACCTGTGCCAAGAACGCGCAGGACCACGTGGGCAACACTGCGGAGGTCGCGGTCATGGGCACCTACAACTCCGGCTGCGCCAAGATCATCGCCCCGGTGCTGAACCAGGACCCGAGCGGACCCATGCTGATGGTGTCGCACGCGAACACCAACCCCGGTCTGACAAAGGCCTGGGACCCGGGCGAGCCCGAGAAGTATTTCCCGTCCGGCAAGCGCAATTACGCCCGGGTCATCGCGACCGACGACTACCAGGGCGCGGCGGGGGCCCAGTTCGCGGCCAAGGATCTCGGTGTCAAGAAGTGCTACGTCCTCAATGACAACCAGACCTACGGCCAGGGCGTCGGGAAGGCATTCGAGGAAGCGGCGAAGAAGCAGGGAATAGATGTCCTGGGCAACCAGGCGTGGGACGCCAAACAGCCCAACTACACGGGGTTGTTCACCAGCATCAAGGCGTCGAACCCGGACTGCGTCTACCTCGCCGGTGTCTTCGACAACAACGGCGGCCAGCTCGTCAAGGACAAGGTCAAGGTCCTCGGTGACAATTCCAAGGTGAAGCTCCTCGCCCCCGACGGCTTCAGCGGCTACCCGGAATTCGACGGGCTGGCACAGGCCCAGGGCGCCTACATCACGTTCGCCGGCCTGACCGCCTCGACGCTGCGCGAGGAGGGCGGCCCGGGTGCGGACCTGCTCGATGCCTACAAGAAGAAGTACGGCGCCGACCCGGCGACCAGCTACGCGCTGTACGCCGTGGAGGCGCTGCAGGTGATCCTGCAGGCGATCGAGAAGTCCGACGGCACCCGCAAGTCCGTCAACGAGCAGGTCTTCTCGGGCAGCGGGATCAGCATCCCGGCCGCCGAGTCGATCGTGGGCAAGAAGCTGGACATCGACACCGAGACGGGTGACGTGAGTGTCCTCGACATGTCGGTGCTGCAGGTCGTGAACAAGGAGGAGAAGTTCCTGAAGCCGTGGCCGCTCAGCTGAGTTGAGGCCCGGGGCGGGCGTCGTCCGACGAAGGTGGCGCCCGCCCGGGACCGGCTTTCCGGTCCCCTTCTCCGCTTCTCCGCCGCTCCCTTGTTTCCCCGACCCGTTCCCCGACCCTCGCGAGGCCTTCATGGCAGCAACTGTCACCAGTACCGTGGTGCCGGCCGCGATCGACCGCAAGGCGGTCATCCAGCGCATCGCCACCCAGGTCATTCTCCTGGGCGTCGTCGTCTGGCTCGGCGCCAACCTGATCAACTCACCGTCGCAGTTCTTCTCGGCGGGCATGGTCGGGCTCAACCTCGGCATGCTCTACGCGCTCATCGCGCTCGGCTACACCCTTGTCTACGGCATCATCGAGCTGATCAACTTCGCCCATGGCGACCTGTTCATGCTGGGCGCCCTCTTCAGCGGCTTCCTGCTGACCACCGTCATGGGCCAGGACCACGCGGGTGTGCTCGGCATCGTGCTCCTGCTCGTCACGGTCGTCGCCACCATGATCTTCTGCGGCGGTATCAACGTGACGCTCGAATTCGTCGCCTACCGCCGCCTGCGCCGGGCCCCCAAGCTCGCCCCGCTGATCACCGCGGTCGGGATGAGCTTCATCCTGCAGTTCGTCGGTCTGAAGTGGAACGGCTCGACGCCCAAGCAGTGGCCGAGCGTGCTCCCCGAGGGATCCTTCGGGATCGGTGACTTCCAGGTCGACTACAGCCTGCTGGCGGTCGTCGCGGTGACCGTTCCGGTCCTGCTGCTGCTGCGCTGGGTCATCACCAGCACCAGACAGGGCAAGGCGATGCGGGCCGTCGCCCAGGACCAGGACGCCGCCCGGCTGATGGGCGTCAACGTGAACCGGACCATCTCCTTCACCTTCCTGATCGGCGGGGCCCTGGCCGGTACCGCGGGGGTGATCTACCAGCAGGTCGTGGGGACCACGGCGTACAGCCTGGGCTACCAGCTGGGGCTCATCGCCTTCGTCTCCGCGGTCCTGGGCGGTATCGGCAACATCACCGGCGCCGTGCTGGGCGGCCTCCTCATCGGCCTCATCCAGGGCTTCAACGACGGCCTGCCCTACGGCTTCGGGCAGAAATGGTCGCAGAGCGTCGTCTTCGCCATCCTCATCCTGCTGATGGTCTTCAAGCCCGAAGGCCTGCTCGGCCGACCGACCACGGAGAAGGTGTAGCCATGGTGTCCGACGCTCCCGGCAGGGCCCGGCGGATGCCTGGCCTGGCCATACCCCACCGCATGCGCTGGCCGCTCGGCTACACCGCGGCAGCGGTCCTGGTGTTCCTGGCCTACTACTACATGATCCCCGGCCTGAGCCCCGACGCCCAGACGTTCTTCCGGAACTGGCTGCCGCTCACCTCGATCAACGAGGCGATCGTCTGGATGATCTGCGCGCTCGGCCTGAACATCGTGGTCGGCTACGCCGGCCTGCTGGACCTGGGCTTCGTCGCCTTCTGGGCACTGGGCGGCTACACCGCGGGCTGGCTGATGTCCGGCTTCTTCTACCAGGTCGACTTCCACTTCCTCGGCGGGGCGCTGGAGTCCCTGCCCGGTATCCACATCAGCTTCTGGCTGGTGCTCGTCATCGGAGCGGTCTTCTGCGCGGTGTGGGGCGTGATCATCGGCGCGCCCACACTGCGTCTGAAGAGCGACTATCTCGCCCTGGTGACGCTCGGCGCCGGCGAGATCATCCCGCAGGTCTTCACCAACGGCGACGACATCGGCGGCTTCAACCTGACCAACGGCACCAAGGGCATCACCCCGGTCGACCCCATCGGAATCGGCTCCGCCCGCCTGGGCCCGTTCGACCTGGTGTGGAAGTACCTCGTCTTCGTGCTGATCGCCGCCGTGGTGGTCTTCATCTCGCTGCGGCTGCGCGAGGGCCGGCTGGGCCGGGCCTGGCTGGCCATCCGCGAGGACGAACTCGCCGCGAGCATGATGGGCGTCCCGCTCATGCGCACCAAGCTCTCGGCCTACGCCGTCGGCGCGGTCGCCGGAGGCCTGGCAGGCGTCGCCTTCGCCACGCACGTCGGAGGTGTCCTGCCGGACCGCTTCAACTTCTCCATCTCCATCACCCTGCTGGCGATGGTCGTGCTCGGCGGGATGGGCAACGTCTGGGGTGTCATGCTCGGCGCCCTGGTCCTGGCCTGGGTCAACTCCACCGGCCTGCCGCAGTTCGGCACGTCCTTCAACGAACAGTTCGGCACGAACGTCAACTTCCCGTCGTACAACTACCTGCTGTTCGGCGGCATCCTCGTGCTGATGATGCTGTTCCGCCGCGAGGGCATCCTGCCCGAATCACGCACCCGCCTGGTGCTGCACGAACCCAGCCGCACCGATATGGAGTCGCTGCACGCCGACATGGAAGCGCCCGCACCCGAACTGGACGAGGACGTGTCACTCAGGACCGCCGTCGCCGACGGATCAGGGGAGAAGGCATGACGACCGCACCGGACACCGGCACCCGGCTCAGACTGCACGCCGACCACATCACCGTCCAGTTCGGCGGACTGGTCGCCGTCAACGACGTGTCCTTCACCATCCCCGAGCAGTCGGTGGTCAGCCTGATCGGGCCCAACGGCGCCGGCAAGACGACGTTCTTCAACGTCCTCACCGGCCTGTACCGGGCGACCAGCGGACGCGTCGTCCTGGGCGACAAGGACATCACCAACCTCGTCCCGCACCGGATCGCCGCCCTGGGCATGGCCCGTACGTTCCAGAACATCCGTCTCTTCGGCCTGATGACGGCCGAGGAGAACGTCAAGGTCGCCATGCACTCCAAGCTGCGCTCGGGCCCCTTCCACACGATCGTCCGCACCCGCCGACAGCGCCGCGAGGAGGCCGAAGCCCAGGAAAAGGCCCGGGAGTTGCTGGAGTTCGTCGGCATCGGCAAGGTGGCGGGCGAGTACGCGCGCAACCTCTCCTACGGCGACCAGCGCCGCCTGGAGGTCGCGCGGGCCCTCGCCCTCGACCCGAGCATCCTGCTCCTGGACGAGCCGACGGCCGGCATGAACCCGCAGGAGTCCGGCAGGTTCACCGAGTTCGTCCACCGGGTGCGGGACGAGAAGGACCTCTCGGTCCTGCTCATCGAGCACGACATGAGCGTCGTCATGCAGGTCTCCGACCGGATCACCGTGCTCGACAGAGGAGAGAAGATCGCCGAGGGCGGCCCGGACGACATCCGCTCCGACACCCGCGTCATCGAGGCCTACCTCGGCAAGTCCGGAAGGGACAAGACCACATGAGCGGCGCCAGCGGTGTGATCGAGACGCGCGAACCGATGCTCGAACTCGACGAGATCCACGTCTACTACGGCAACATCGCCGCGGTGAAGGGCCTGTCGCTGACCGTCTACCCCGGCGAGATCGTCACCCTGATCGGCTCCAACGGTGCGGGCAAGTCCACCACCCTGCGGGCGATCTCGGGCCTGCTGCCCGTCCGCGGCGGCACCATGACCTTCCAGGGCCGGAAGCTCAACGGAGTCGCCGATCACGAAGTCGTCAGACGCGGTATCGCCCACTCGCCCGAGGGCCGGCGCATCTTCCCCCGGATGACCGTCGACGAGAACCTCGACATGGGCGCCTTCCTGCGCAAGGACAAGGAAGGCATCGCCGAGGACCGGGAGACGGTCCTCGAACTCTTCCCCCGCCTCCGCGAACGCCTGAACCAGAAGGCGGGCACCATGTCCGGCGGCGAGCAGCAGATGCTCGCCGTCGGACGGGCCATGATGGCGAAGCCGCAGCTGCTCCTGCTCGACGAGCCCTCCATGGGTCTCGCCCCGGTGCTCGTCGACGTCATCTTCGAAACCATCGTCCGCATCCGCGAACAGGGCACCACCGTCCTGCTCGTGGAACAGAACGCGCTGGCCGCACTCGAAGTCGCCGACCGCGCCTACGTACTGGAATCCGGCTCCCTGAAACTCCACGGGCCCGCGGCCGAACTGGCCGAGGACGAGGAGATCGTGAAGGCGTACCTCGGCGGCTGACCCCGCGGGAACGGGGGCATGGGCGTGCCCGCCAATGCCCCCGACGGACCGCGCAGAGACCGAAGGACAGGAAGCAGGTCGGCTGGGACGACCGGTGCGAACATCGCGAGGGGGAAGCGCGTGCCGCGGATGACGCGAGGGCAGCGGCTCGGCGTGCTGATGGGAGCGGCCTCCGCCGTTCTGGTCGGGGTGTCCTTCGTGGCGAGCAGCATGATGGCGCACTACCCGTTCCTGGGCGGACAGGCGGTGCGCTACGCCCTCGGATTCCTGCTGCTGGCCGTGCTCTGCGCGCGGCGGGGATGGGCACCGGTCCGCCGCCTCACCCCACGGCTGTGGGTACGGCTCACGCTGGTGACGGCGGCGGGCCTGGTGGGGTTCAACGTGGCGGTGCTCTCCGCGGAGCGCACCGCCGAGCCCGCTGTGCCGGGCGTCGTCGTGGGCTGTACCCCGGTCGTGGTCGCGATCCTGGCGCCGTTGATGGAGGCGAGGCGCCCCTCGGGGCGGGTGGCCGGCGGAGCCCTGGTGGTGGTGGCCGGGGCGGCGGTGGTCCAGGGGTTCGGCCGGACCGACGCGGCAGGACTGCTCTGGTCACTGGCGGCGATGGGCGGGGAAGTGGTCATGGCCCTGTTCGTCGTGCCCGTGCTGCGGGTCCTGGGTCCGCTGCTGCTCACGACCTGCGCCTGCGCGATCGCCTCGGTGGAGGCGGCGGCACTGGGGCTGGCCGTGGACGGCCCGGCGTGGGTACGGATGCCGGACGGCGTGGAGGCGGCGGCACTGGCGTGGCAGGTCCTCGCGGTGACGGTGCTGGGCATCGTGCTGTGGTTCGGGGCCATCCACCGGATCGGGGCGGTGGGCATGGCACTGCTGTCCGGGCTGATCCCGGTCTCCGCCGCGCTGACGGCACCGGTCGTCGGCACGGGGACCTTCGGTGCGGGACAGCTGGCGGGCAGCCTCCTCGTCGCGGCCGGCGTGGCACTCGGCGCCTCCGCCGCGGCCACGGACCAGCCGGACGGGCGCCCGGTCACCGTGTCGCCGGTACCCCGCCGTGCGGCGGCGCGGGTCCCTGCCACGAGGAAGCGAGAGCAGATGCCGGACGACATGCCGGAAGAGATCCTGTTCCTGTCCCGCAGCCGGGTGGATCGTCTCTTCGACCCTGATACGGCGATCGAGTCCCAGCGCGCCGCGTTCGCCGCCCTGGGCGACGGGACCGCCGAAGCGCCGGAGAAGATCCTCTACTCCAGCCGCTTCGACGGCTCGATCGTCTTCTGCTACGCCTCCCGGCTGTCGGCGGACACCGGCGCGGTGAGCAAGTTCGGGAGCCTCAACCAGGGGAACTCCGCACGTGGACTGCCCAGCACCCACGCCTTGATCACCGCGCTCGACCCGGAAACCGGCCGGCCCGTCGCCGTGCTGGACGGAACGACCGTGACGACCCTGCGCACGGCCGCGGGCAGCGCCCTCGCCGTCGACCTGCTCGCCCGCCCGGACGCCACCCGGCTCGCCGTCATCGGCTCGGGCGTACAGGCCCGCGCACACGTACGTGCCATCGCCCGGGTGCGCGGACTGCGGGAGGTGCGGATCTGGAGCCCCACACCGCACAACCGGCTGGCCGCCGCGGCCGAACTCGCCGCCGAAATGGGGACCGAGGGCATCGACGTGCAGGCCACGGCCACCGCCGAGGAGGCGGTGGCGGGCGCGCACATCGTCGCCGTGTGCACCCTCAGTGAAACGCCCGTCGTCCTCGGTTCCTGGCTGCCGAAGGGCTGCACGGTCGTGAGCGTCGGGTCCGTCGAACCCACGCGCTGCGAGACCGACGCGGAGGTGCTGCGCCGGGCGAGCGCCGTCGTCGTCGACGACCCCGCCACCGCCGCCGGGCACTGCGGGCCGGTGGTGGCGGCGCTGCGGTCGGGAGAGATCGGACGGCAGGATCTCGTCGCCCTCGGCGATGTCGTCGTGGGCCGCGCGGCAGCCCGCACCGATCCCGACGACATCGTGTTCTACGGCAGCGTCGGCCTGGGCGTGCAGGATGCCGCGGCCGCCTGGGCGGTCATCCACCGGGCCCGCCAGGAGAACCACGAACATGCGGGAACCGTGAACTGAACCGGCGAACCGGCGACGTCCTCTATGGCGGAGTGCCGGGGCTTCCCTATGGCTGTGCCGGCGACTCCAGCCGCGCGAGGTGCTTGGTGGCCAGCTCGATCAGCACGCGCGTGGCGGGGGACACGTGGGCCTCGCGGCGCGTGATGAACGCGAACGTCTCGTGCAGCGGCGGGTCCAGTGAGACCGCGTGCAGGCGGTCCATGTATCCCAGGGCGTGGGCGAGGGGCAGGGAGCTGATGGTGTCACCGATGCTGCGGGCGGCGAGAGCGAGGGCCAGGGCCGGGGACTCGACCTCGACCACCGAGGTGAGGGAGACGCCCGCCTCCTGCGCCCGCTCCAGGAGCCGACGCCGGGTGGGGTCGGCGTTGCCCCAGCGCGCCTCGGGGAGGATGAGCGGTGCCTCGGACAGCCGCTCGGCCGTGGGCGGCGCGGTGACGCGCGACGGGTCGGTGCTGAGGTAGACGGCCTCGCAGGTCCACACGACGTTGCCCACGTCGAGGCCACGGTCGTCGACGGGCAGGGAGACGAGCCCCGCCTCCAGAGTGCCGTCGCGGACGGCGTCGGCGACCTCCGAGGAGTTCAGCCCGACGACCCGCACCCGTACCTGCGGATGGCAGGCGTGGAAATCGGCGATCAGGTCGCTCAGCAGCAGGTGCTGTGCGCTGCTGAAAGTGCCGAAGGTGACGGTGCCGCCGGTGAGCGTCCGCACTCCGCGCACCGATTCCGCCGCCTCCTTCGCGGCGGCCAGGGCGTGCTGGGCGCGGGGCAGCAGCAACTGGCCGGCCTCGGTCAGCACCAGCTTGCGGTTGGTGCGGACGAAGAGCGGGACGCCGAGCGAGTGTTCCAGGCGGCGGATCTGCTCGGACAGGCTCGGCTGGGCGATGTACATCGCCTCGGCCGCCGCGGAGAAGGAGCCGTGCTCCACGGCCGCGAGGAAGTAGGTCAACTGAGCCAGAGTCATGACGGGGGGCCTGCCAAAGGGTGAGGCTTGGGGATCTCTCGGACTTCGAGGGTTTACCAATCGCTCCGAGGCTCTTCATACTCTCCGCAAGTGCTGAGCCGGTCAACGGCCGAGCGCGCATCGCCGTCGTCGGACCTGAAGAACCCCCCAGGGACACCCGCCAGAGGAGGCAGCATTGAACGCGCTCCCCATCCCGTCCGCCGGTGCACGGCTGTCCGGCAGGACCGCCCTGATCACCGGGGCGGCCCGCGGCCAGGGCGCCTCGCACGCCGAACGGCTCGCCTCCGAGGGCGCCCGGGTCCTGGCCTGCGACGTCCTCGACGACGAGGGCAAGGCCACGGCCGCCCGCCTCCAGGAGGCCGGGCTCGACGTGGAGTACCTGCACCTCGACGTCACCTCGCCCGACGACTGGGCCCGGGCCGTCGACCGGGCCAGGACGGCGACCGGACGCCTGGACGTCCTCGTCAACAACGCCGGGATCATCCACGTCAACCCGCTCCTCGACGAACGTACCGAGGACTGGAACACCACCCTCGCGGTCAACACCACGGGCCCGCTGCTCGGGATCCAGGCCGCCGTACCCCTGATGCGCTCGGGCGGCGGCGGCTCGGTGATCAACGTCGCGTCGATCTTCGGCGTGGTCGGCGCCCCCGGCTACGTCGCCTACTGCGCCAGCAAGGGCGCCCTCGTCGCCCTCACCAAGACCGCCGCGCTGGAACTGGCCGTCGACGGCATCCGCGTCAACGCCATCTGCCCCGGCGGGGTCAGCACACCCATGAACGAGCACGAGAAGGAGGGCGGCGTGATCCCGCAGACCCCGCTGGGCCGCCGCGCCCATGTCCGGGAGATATCCGGGGCCGTCGCCTTCCTGGCCTCGGACGACTCCAGCTTCATCACGGGAACGGAGATGATCGTCGATGGCGGCTTCCTCGCCCACTGAGCCCATGCGTCCGACGGCCCTGGTGACGGGCGCCGCCAGTGGCATGGGCCGGGCCGTCGCGGAACGCTTCCTCGCCGAGGGCTGGACGGTCCTGGCCGTGGACCGCGACGCCGAGGCCCTCACCAAGGCGGCCGCCGAACTGGGCGCCGCCTTCCACCCCGTACCGGTGGACATCACCGATCGCGCGGCGGTCGCCGAGGCGCTCGGCTCCCCGGAGGACCTGCGCGCGGTCGTCAACGCGGCCGGCATCTACCCGGCCACCCTCCTCGCCGACTACGACGAGGCGACCTACCGCCGCATCTTCGACGTGAACGTCCTCGGCACCCTCAACGTCACCGCGGCAGCCGTCCCCGCGCTGCGTGCGGCCGGTGGCGGAACCGTCGTCAACTTCGCCTCGATCGACGCCTTCGCCGTCTCCCCGGGCCAGTTGCTCTACAGCGCCTCGAAGGCGGCCGTGGTCTCCCTGACCCGCTCCCTCGCCCAGGAACTCGCCCCCGACGGCATCACGGTCAACGCCGTCGCCCCCGGCTGGGTCGACACCCCGGGCACCCGGGCCGGAGGCCGCATGGAGGAGGCGGTCAAGTCCGTGCCGCTGGGGCGCGCGGCCCAGCCTGCGGAGATCGCCGACTGGGTGTGGAAGCTGTGCGACGGGAGCTATGTGACGGGGGAGACGCTGGTCATCGGCGGGGGGATCACGGTCCGCTGAGCCGCGCGGGGCCCGACGTAGGCTCGACGGCATGGAGACAGCGAGGCTGCGGCTCCGCCGGTTCACCCCGGCGGACGCGCCGGCCCTGGCGGCGTACCGCTCGGACCCGGAGGTGAGCCGGTACCAGTCGTGGGAGTCGCCGGTGCCGTCGGCGGAGGCCGAGCGGCTGGCGGCCACGCTCTCGGCAGGGGATCCGCGTGGTCCGGGGTGGTTCCAGTACGCCGTCGAGCGGCTGGACGTACCGGGGCTGATCGGCGATGTCGGGGTGTGCCGGAGCGACGACGGGCGCCAGGCGGAGCTGGGCTTCACGTTCGCGCCGGAGTTCCAGGGGCGCGGGTACGCGAGCGAGGCGGTCGCGCGGACGGTGGAGTTCCTGCTGGTGGAGGAGGGGCTGCACCGGGTCTCGGCCGCCTGCGACGGACGCAACGTCCGCTCGGCGAGGCTGCTGGACCGCGTGGGTTTCCGCCGTGAGGGCCACCTCGTGCGGAGCACCTGGATCAAGGGGGAGTGGACCGACGACGTCCTCTTCGGCCTCCTCGCCTCGGAGTACCCGGCGCGGGCGCAGAGGGACGGACCCGGACCTCCATGACCGCCATGACTACCCCGCACGTACTGATCCTCGGCGGCACCACCGAAGCCCGCCGCCTCGCCGAACTGCTCCACCCCACCCCTGACCTGACCCTGACCAGCTCCCTCGCCGGACGGGTGGCCGGCCCCCGGCTGCCCCCCGGCGAGGTCCGGATCGGCGGCTTCGGCGGAGCGGAGGGGCTGGCCGCGTGGCTGCGCGAGCACCGGGTGGACGTGCTCGTCGACGCCACGCACCCCTTCGCCGCCAGGATCAGTCTCCACGCGGCGCGTGCCGCGGCCACGGCCCAGGTTCCGCTGGTCGCGCTACGACGCCCCAGCTGGACCCCGGTCGCGGGGGACGACTGGCACGACGTCGGCTCCCTGGCGGAGGCCGCGACTCTGCTGCCCGCCCTCGGCCGACGGGTGTTCCTCACCACCGGGCGCCTGGGGCTGGCCGCCTTCGCCGCGCTCGACGACCTGTGGTTCCTCGTACGTTCCGTGGATGCACCGGAGCCCCCGCACCCGGCCCGGATGGAGGTGCTGCTCGACCGGGGCCCGTTCACGCTCGACGGCGAGCGCGAGCTGCTGCGCGGCCACCGCATCGACGTCGTGGTGACCAAGGACAGCGGGGGAGCGGCCACCGCACCGAAACTGACGGCGGCGCGGGAGGCGGGGCTGCCCGTGGTCATGGTCCGCCGGCCACCCGTACCGGAGGGCGTCCCGGTCGCGGCCGACCCGGAGCAGGCGGCGGGCTGGATCGGCGAACTGCTGAGACCTGCCTGACGGAAACCTTGCACGGGCTTTGCCGCCCTCTTCTTCTACTTGCAACCTCTATGCAGAAACCTGTGGTGTGCGGCTGAGGTGGCCGTCCCGTCGACAGGTAAGGCCCGTCCCCCATGACCACCGCTCCCCGGCAGCGCATCCGCACCTCGATGACCCGCAAGGAGTGGACGAGCCTCGGCGGGATGGCCGCGTTCATCCTGGCGCTGCACGTCATCGGCTGGTTCACGCTGGTGGTGATCGTCGCCCCGGAGCACTACAGCCTGGGCACGAAGACCTTCGGCATCGGCATCGGCGTCACGGCCTACACGCTCGGCATGCGGCACGCCTTCGACGCCGACCACATCGCCGCGATCGACAACACCACCCGGAAGCTGATGAGCGAGGGCCAACGCCCGCTGTCGGTCGGCTTCTGGTTCTCGCTCGGCCACTCCAGCATCGTGTTCGCGCTCGCGTTCCTGCTCTCCCTCGGCGTCAAGGCCCTGGCGGGCCCGGTCGCGGACGACAACTCGGACCTCCACAACGTCACCGGCTGGATCGGTACGACGGTCTCCGGGACCTTCCTCTACCTCATCGCGATCATCAACATCGTGATCATGGCGGGCATTTGGAAGGTCTTCCGCCAGATGCGCACCGGCCACTTCGACGAGGAGGCCCTGGAGGAGCAGCTCAACAACCGCGGTTTCATGAACCGCCTCCTGGGCCGCCTCATGAAGTCGATCACCAAGCCGTGGCAGATGTACCCGCTGGGCATGCTCTTCGGCCTCGGCTTCGACACGGCGACCGAGATCGCGCTGCTCGTCCTCGCGGGTTCGGGCGCGGCCTCGGGCCTGCCCTGGTACGCGATCCTGTGCCTGCCGGTCCTCTTCGCGGCCGGCATGTCGCTGCTCGACACGATCGACGGCTCGTTCATGAACTTCGCGTACGGCTGGGCCTTCTCCAAGCCGGTCCGCAAGGTCTACTACAACCTCACGATCACCGGCCTGTCGGTCGCCGTCGCGCTCATCATCGGCACGGTGGAACTGCTCGGCCTGATCGCCGAACAGGCGGACCTGCACGGCCCGTTCTGGGACTGGGTCTCCGGCCTGGACCTCAACACCATCGGTTACGTCATCGTCGGGCTGTTCTTCGCGACGTGGGCGCTGGCCCTGCTGGTGTGGAAGGTCGGCCGGATCGAGGAGAAGTGGACGGCGGGCCTGGCGACGCAGCCGACCCCGGCGACCGAGAGAAGCTGACCGCTCACTCCTCTCCTACTCCTCCTCACTCGCGATCGCGTTGATCGCGGCGGCGGCGATGGCACTGCCGCCACGACGACCGCGTACGACGATGTGCTCCAGCCCCGACGGATGCGCGACCAAGGCCTCCTTGGACTCGGCGGCACCGACGAACCCGACCGGAACGCCGATGACGGCGGCGGGCCGTGGCGCACCCTCCTCGAT
This sequence comes from Streptomyces sp. NPDC002156, assembly GCF_053593675.1. Taxonomy (NCBI): domain Bacteria; kingdom Bacillati; phylum Actinomycetota; class Actinomycetes; order Kitasatosporales; family Streptomycetaceae; genus Streptomyces; species Streptomyces sp. NPDC002156. The sequence goes on from NZ_JBSFDA010000005.1 coordinate 53,105, forward strand.
CATCTCCAGCAGCCGGAAGAGCGCGGTCGGAGCGTTGCCGACAGCGACAACCGACCCCTCCAGCCGGTCCCGCCACAGCTCCAGGGCGGCGGCACTGCGCGTGGTCCCGAGCTTCGCGGCCAGCTCGGGGACGGCAGGGTCGGTGAGGGTGCACAGCACGTCGTTCCCGGCGGGCAGCCGCTTGCGGGTCACGCCGCTGGCGACCATCCGTACGTCGGTGAAGATCGGTGCGCCGCCGCGCAGCGCCTCACGGGCGCGGGCCACGACACCGGGCGTGTACGACAGGTCCCGTACGAGGTCGACCATCCCGCAGGCGTGGATCATCCGGACGACGACCTGACTGACGTCGGCCGGCAGACCCGCGAGGTCGGCCTCGGCGCGGATGGTGGCGAAGGACTGACGGTAGATGGCCGTGCCGTCCTTCTCGTAGTCGTACGTGGTCACGGCGCTCTTCTCACTGCTCGCGGTCGTCATGCCTCTGGTGTGACATTTTGCCCCTGCCGATCACAGGGCGGGATCACGCCTCCCGCTTCGCGCCGTCGATCTCGGCGATCAGGGCCTCGATGCGGTCCCTGATCTCGTCGCGGATGGGACGCACGGCCTCGACGCCCTGGCCTGCCGGGTCGGCCAGGTCCCAGTCGAGGTACTTCTTGCCGGGGAAGATCGGGCAGGCGTCGCCGCAGCCCATGGTGATGACGTAGTCCGACGCCTGGACGGCCTCGGTGGTGAGGATCTTCGGCGTGGCGCCGGCGATGTCGACACCGACCTCCCGCATGGCCTCGACGGCGGCCGGATTGACCTGGTCGCCGGGGAGGGAACCGGCGGAACGGACCTCGATCCGGTCGCCCGCGAGGTGGTCGAGGAAACCGGCGGCCATCTGCGAGCGCCCGGCGTTGTGGACGCAGACGAACAGCACGGAGGCGAGGGGGCTGGGGGGCATGGTTTCTTCCTTCATATGGGCGTATTCGGAGTGATGTGAAAGTATCAGTCCATGCTGAAGTCAGTCGACACTGATCTGATGCGGGTTCTCGCGGACCCGCTCCGCCTCCGGATCGTCACCCTGCTCGCGAAGGAGACGCTCTGCAGCACTCACCTGATCGAGGAGACGGGTGCCAGACAGACCAACCTCTCCAACCACCTGAAGGTGCTGCGCGAGGCCGGGGTGGTGGAGACGGAACCGTGCGGCCGGTTCCTCTACTACCGCCTCAAGCCCGACGTCATCGCCTCCCTCGCGGGCCAGTTCGCCGACCTGGCGGAGACCGCGCGGGCCACCGCCGAGAACAACATCAAGAGGTCCTGTCCTTGAAGACGGCAACGACAGCCCCGACGGCGGCGCCCGCAGTGGCCCCGCTGATATCCAGGACCGCAGCCGAACTGCTCGGCACCGCACTCCTCGTCGCGATCGTGATCGGCTCGGGCATCCAGGCCACCGAGCTGACGACGGACGTCGGGGTGCAACTGTTGGCGAACTCGATCGCCACGGTCTTCGGCCTCGGCATCCTGATCCTGCTGCTCGGCCCGGTCTCGGGCGCGCACTTCAACCCGGTGGTCACCCTCGCCGAGTGGTGGACGGCCCGACGCGGCGGCGGTGTAGGCGTCACGGCTCGCGAGGTGGCGGTGTACGTCCCCGCGCAGATCGTCGGTGCGATCGCGGGCGCGATCCTCGCCGACGCGATGTTCGGCGAGCCGCTGGTGGAGTGGTCCACGCACGACCGCTCGGCCGGTCATCTGCTCCTGGGCGAGGTGGTGGCCACCGCCGGCCTGATCCTCCTGATCTTCGGCCTGGCCCGCACCGACCGCCTCCAGTACGCCCCCGTGGCCGTGGCCTCGTACATCGGCGCCGCCTACTGGTTCACGTCGTCCACGTCGTTCGCCAACCCGGCGGTGACGATCGGCCGGACTTTCAGCGACACGTTCGCGGGGATCGCGCCGGGGTCGGTGGCGGGGTTCATCGGTGCCCAACTGGTGGGCGGGGTGGTCGGGTTGGCGCTGGTGGCGCTGATCTTCGTACCGGACAGGTCGGCCGAAGGGCGGGCAGGGGGCGCGTGATGCGACGCGCCACGCCCTGCTTCGACGCACGCCTATATTGACGTCTATCGATTAAAGAGTGACACTGGCTCCGAGCCTTATATCGACGACTGTCGAAACATCGCCTTCGCCCTACTTGAGGAGCACCCCATGGACGAGGACCTGCCCGTCGTGGTCATCGGCGCCGGACCCGTCGGCCTGGCTGCCGCCGCCCGCCTGGTCGAGCGCGGCCTCGAACCCCTGGTCCTGGAGACGGGCCCCGTCGCGGGAGCCGCCGTGCGCGAGTGGTCGCACGTCCGCCTGTTCTCGACGTGGGGCGAGGTGGTGGACGCCGCTGCGGAGAAGCTGCTGGCGCCGACGGGCTGGATCCGCCCGGACTCCGCCACGTACCCGACGGGCGGCGACTGGGCGGAGCGCTACCTCCAGCCGCTCGCCGACGCCCTCGGCGGCAAGGTCCGCTACGGCGCCACAGTCACCGGAGTGGCCCGCGCCGGCCGCGACCGTGTCGTCGACGCGGGTCGCGAGGAGCAGCCCTTCACGGTGCACATCGCCTCCACGGACGGCCACGAGGACCGGATCACCGCCCGCGCGGTGATCGACGCCTCCGGCACCTGGTCCACCCCGGGTCCCGTCGGCGCGGACGGCCTGCCCGCCCTCGGCGAGAAGTCGGCCGCCGACCGCATCTCCTACCGTGTCCCGGACCTCGACGACCCGTCCGTACGCGCCCACTACGCGGGCAGGCGCACCGCGGTCGTCGGCTCCGGAGCCTCCGCCTTCACGGCCTTGGCGCTCCTGGCCGACCTGGCGGAGCGGGAGCCCGACACGCACACGGTGTGGGTCCTGCGGCGCGGCATCGGCGCGGACACGTACGGCGGCGGCGAGGCGGACCAGCTCCCGGCCCGAGGCGCTCTGGGCCTGCGCGCGAAGGCGGCGGTCGAGGCCGGCCACGCGAGCGCGGTCACGGGATTCCGTACACAGGCTGTGGAGAGGGAGGGCGACCGCCTCACCCTCGTCGCCGAGGACGGCCGCCGCCTGCCCCCGGTCGACGAGGTCATCGCCCTGACCGGCTTCCGCCCGGACCTGACCTACCTCTCCGAACTCCGCCTGGCCCTCGACGACCGCCTCCAGGCCCCAACGGCCCTGGCTCCGCTCATCGACCCGAACGTCCACTCGTGCGGCACGGTCTACCCCCACGGCGTTCGGGAACTCTCCCACCCCGAACAGGACATCTACCTGACCGGCATGAAGTCGTACGGCCGAGCCCCGACGTTCCTCGCGATGACCGGCTACGAGCAGGTCCGCTCGATCGCGGCAGCACTCGCGGGCGACCACGAGTCCGCCGAACGCGTGGAACTGACCCTCCCGGAGACTGGGGTGTGCGGCGGCGCGGGCTTGTTCGACGAGCCGGAGAACACCGAGGCGTCGGGCGGCGGATGCTGTGCCGCTCCCAGCACCCTCCAGATCGGCATCGGCAGCCCGGCTGCCACGTCCGGCGGCTGCTGAGTCCACCGAACCCCTCACCCGTACAAGGACGTTCGTCATGTCCGGCTCCGGTTGCCCGCGCACGTTCTCGCCCCGCCCCGAGGGCGGCGCCGGGAGTGCCGGGGCCGTCAGTCGCGTTTGTTCCCGGGCCGGTCCGGCTGCGGAGCGGGGATGGCCGAGGTGTCGAAGCCGCCCGAGATGATCTGCGTGGCGAGGTCCGACAGGCGCAGATGACGGGCACGGGCGTACGACCGGAACGTCTCGAAGGCGTCGTCGACGGAGGTGTCCCAGCGCTCGGCCAGGACTCCCTTGACCTGCTCCACCAGGACACGGCTGATCAGCGCGGCCTCCAACTGGCCGTTCTCCACGTGCGACTGCTCCAGCGTGCGCTGCTGGAGGATCGCGATGGTGGACACGTCGGCGAGTGCCTGGGCGAGCGCGATGTCGTCGTCGCCGAGGTGGTGCGGTGCGGTCTGGAAGAGGTTGAGGGCGCCGACGACCCGGCTGCGCAGGCGCAGTGGGATGGCGTGGGTGATCGAGTATCCCGTCTCGCGGGCCCGTGGGGCGAAGTTCGGCCAGCTGGCGGTGGTCTGCGGCCGGGTCAGGTCGATGTTCGTCCGGGCGGTACCGGTGCGGTAGCACTCGACGCACGGGCCCTGGTCGTGCTGGAGCGCGAAGAGTTCCAGCAGCCGGGTGTGCTCGTCGGAGGCGGCGATGATCTGCAGTTCACCGTGCGCGTCCGCGAGCAGGATCCCGGCCGCCGACACGTCGAGCAGCTCGACGCAGCGTGCGGACAACCGGTGCAGCAGGTCGATGACGTCGAAGTCCTCGACGAGGGAGTCCGCGACCTCCACGAAGATCTCGGCCAGACGTCGTTCACGGGCCATGCCGATCATCCCTTTCCACCGTCGGGCGAATGCGGCCCGCTCACATCGTCGTCGAATCGGAGCCTGCGGGCGACCACGTCCGCCGCGATCTCACCGAGTGGACGCTCACTGCCGTACGCGTGGGCACGCAGGCGCAGGAGAGCCTCCTCCATGGCCACACCCAGTTGGACGCTGATCATTCCCGTGGCCTGGTGCACGACCGCGCGGCGCAGCCCCGACGGCGGTTCCAGGGACATGTCGAACCCGCGCACGTCCCCGCCCCCGCCGCGCGGGCCGCCGTTCAGGAAAGCTCCGGTCAGCGCGGCCGTGAGGGCGGTGGCGTCCGTGTACTGCTGCGCACTCAGCCGCCGGTCGCCGTCGCACAGCACGGTCAGTACACCGACCCGGATGGCTCCGATGCCCAGCGGGAAGCAGCACACACCGTGTACGCCCAGATCGTGCGCGGCCGGCAGCAGCGCGGGCCATCGTTCGGGGCGCACCCGGTGCAGGTCCGGCTCCACGACGGGCGAACCCGTGCGGACCGAGTCCGGACCCGGCCCCTCACCCAGCGTGAACTGAAGCTCCTCGAACCGCGCGCTCAGCTCGGGGTGGCACCAGACCGGCTCCGCCGTCGGGGCCGGGCCGACCAGCAGGGACAGTACGACGCCCTCGGCGCCCAGTGCCTGCGCGCACGCCCGAGCCGGGTCGGCCACCTCGCCCAGACGCAGCGACCGCAGGACCTCGGCCATGCCGTCGCTGATCACCGGTCTCCGTCCCGCGCCGGCCGTGGCACCTCAGAGTGGGGCGCCGCTCGGCCTCCGCCGTACATTACGCGGGCCGGTCCGCCGCCACGCGGTCCGCGGGTACGTCCTGCCAGGCGTCCTGGGGACTGGCGTACCGCGGGAACCGCTCCAGCAGACCGGCGGCCCGGAACACGAGACTCGCGCACGGCCGGTTGTGCACGACCCGCACCCATCCGAGCCGGTCGCGGCAGTCATCCCACGCCGCGCACAGTGGGTTCAGAACGCTGCCGTCCATGAACGTGACAGCACGCAGGTCGACGATGATGAACCGCCGCCCACCGCCGCGCCGGGCGTCTTCCAGATCACGCACGAGGGCAGGCACGGTCGTCAGGTCCAACTCGCCGCCGGCCGTGACCGTACGCAACTTGACGAGCAGGTCGGAATGCGGGCCCATACGCCCCATCTCCTCTGTCACCGGGTCTGTCACCGGGATGACTCTCGCCTTGCGCAGGGCCTCTGTTGCGCGGAACAGGACGGTACGGAGAGGGCCGGGGGCACGGGCGGCCGTATGCCGAGAGTACTGCCGTGGGGGGATCAGCCGGCCGGCCTTTCGCCGGTCATCCACGAGGGCGGTCGAAACTGTCGTCCCCGGTCGGTTCCTGACCGGATCGAGGGTGAAGGTGCGAGAGAAGTGGTACTTCCCGTGTCAACGCACCGTCGGAATGGGCGAGTTCGAGGTGCTGGGCAGTGGGCGGCACCGGGGTGGCCGACGCTGCCGGTTCGGCCGGGGGCGACGGCAGGATGCGGTCCTCCCACCAGGAGAGGGCCATCACGACGGCGAGCAGGACGAGGGGTGTCGAGGCGGGAACGATCAGCGCGTACATGTGTATCGCCTGGTGTGGGATGCGTGCGACGCGGCGGGCAGCAGAATCGGTACCCGCTTGAGGCGCGTCGGGGCTTCGCCGGGATCGCGTGACGAGGGGCGGGCGGGGGAGAGGCCTCGCTCGTGACGCGGCGGGTTCCGGCACCGATGCGCGGGGGTGCGCCCTCTGGGGGCGCGTGGGCGGTGCGACGCAGCCGGGGGCCGGGGCGGCATGCCACACGCTAGTCCTCGCGGCAGTTCCCCGACAGGTGTCAAGCAGCCATCCACGCCGGGCAGGACGCGCTGACGTCGCACGGTATCCCCGGCCTCCGGGCAGGACTACGCTGGAGGCGAGGCCCCGGACCCCGGTATCGACGCTGTGTCCAGCTCCCGGAGAGGCCCGCCGTGTTCGCCCTGCTCGTCATCGTCCTCATCGTGATCCTCTTCGGCTCCGGCTCCCTCCATCCCCTCTGGTGGGTGGCCGCGGCGGTGCTGGTCTACGGCGTCACCCGCCACGGCCGTGATCGTGGCGGCGGCGGTTCCGGTCGCGGGGACTACCGGGAATACCAGGAGAGCCGGAGCCGTCGGGAACGCTGGGACCGCCGCTACAGCCGCCAGAACCGGGCGCGTTGGCGGCGCGAGGACCGCCAGGACCACAAGCGCCACCGGTGACGGACCGTCAGGTCAGGCACCCAGACCGGCGAGGGATTCGGTGTCGTCGACGAAGGCACGGGCCACGTCGGCCAGACGCCGGTTGTGGGAGCGGGCGTAACCGCGCAGCGCGCTGAACGCCTGTTCCATGTCGATGCCCTGGCGTTCTGCGAGCTTTCCCTTGGCCTGTTCGATCAGCACCCGGCTGTTCAACGCCGTCTGCAGCTGTTCGTTGAGCATCGTGCTGCGATGGGCGGTGCGTTGTTGCAGCAGACTGATGGTGGCGACGTCGGCCAGGGCCTGGGCGACGAGTGTGGCGGGCGGGTCGAAGGGGCCGGGGGCGGCGCGGAAGAGGTTCAGGGCGCCCACGGTCTCGTCCCGCAGGCGCATGGGCAGGGCCTGGACAGCCCCGAATCCACTGCGGTGGGCCGCCGTGACGAAGCGCGGCCAGCGGTCGAGCTCCCGGGTCAGGTCGTGGACGATCACCGGTGCGCCCGTGCGGAAGCACTCGAGGCAGGGGCCTTCGTCGTTCTGCAGCTGGAACAGCTCCAGCAGGCGCACCTGTTCGTCGGAGGCGGCCATGACGCGGAGTTTGCCGTCCCGGTCGGCGAGCAGCACCCCGGCGGCGCTCGCGTCGAGCATGCCGACGCAGCGGTCGGTCAGCAGACGCAGGAAGTCGATGAGGTCGAAGTCGGCGACCAGGTTGTCGGCCAGCTCGACGAAGGTCTTGGCCAGGAGCTGTTGATCCATCGTGGGCACCCTCGATTGAGACTGGTCCCGGCCCGAACGGGCGGGGACGACGGTACGGTCGGCGGCCGGCAGCCATGCGTCAGGTCTCCTCGTCGGCATGGTCCGGCTCGGCGCCCGGTGAGAAACGAAGCCGACGGGACACCACGTCCGCGGCCACCGGTGCGAGCCGGCGTCCCTGCGCATAGGCGTGGGCACGCAGCCGGACGAAGGCTTCTTCGATGCCGACGCCGAGCTGGACGGTCAGGATGCCGGCGGCCTGGTCGATCTCCGCCCGGTACGCGCCCAGGTCTTCGGCGGGGTCACCGCGTGGCCTGCCAGTCTCGTCGATCCGCGCGTCGAGCAGCATCAGCGTCGCGAGATCGGCGAACGCCAACGCGTCCGCCAGTTCCTCCGCGTTCAACCGGACCGGAACGCGGGCGTACAGGTCCAGTACTCCGGGGCTGATCGCCCCCATCTGCAGCGGGAGCGCGAACACCGAGCGTGCCCCGGCCTCCAGGGCCGCCTCGGCGAACACCATCCAGCGGTCCTGCAGTTCACGGGCGAGCAGATCGGGTGTCAGGACTGCCGAGCCCTGCAGGAAGGCGTCCACACAGGGCCCCTGGCCCAGCGTGAGCTGGAGCTCCTCCAGTTGTTCGCTGATGTTGTCGGTGCTGCACAGCGGGTGGCTCGGCGCGGTTCGGGACATCGCCGACAGCCCGGCTCCGCCGACCGGCAGCGCGGCCACGGCCGCGGTGCACACGTCCACCACACCGACCCGGGCACCGCGTCGCGCCGCCTGCTCGGCCACCAGCACCTGGATGCGGGCCGACCGGCTGTCAGACTCCACCCGGGCCACCACTTCCAGGCATCGTGACAAGGCCCGCCGGCCTCGCCGCGGTCCGTTCCCCGCCGGGAAGCACCAGTGCGCGGAACGTGGTGGGACCGGCCCGTCTGTGAAGCTCTCCGATGTCCTGCCACCCCCAGGAGCGGATCGCGGCCGGAGTGGGGCCGTCGGCCCGGTCCACCAGCGTGGCGCCGAGTGACGCCCGGTGGTCGGTCAACAGCCGCTCCTGCACCCGACGGGCGAGGCTCCGGTCCTGCGGGTGCGGCCGGATCATGATGGCACCGAACGCGAAGACCCCGCCGGACACCATGAGTTGACCGATGCCGTGCGGCAGTGTTCCGGCGAGGCCGAACCACCAGGAGCCGTCGCCGCGTACCGGGAATCCGAAAGCGCATCCCATCAGGCCGTCCGTCTCGCCGATCACCATGGCGAACCCCGGGCGACGCATGTCCGTGGTGAGACGGTTCAGGAAGCTCTGGCGGCTGGGACGGAGGTATGCGTCGCCCGGCTCCGTCGCGCGGGACTCCGCATACAGGTCGGCGAGATCCTCACGCACTCCCTCGACCTGCCGACGGTTCAGCCGACGTAACCGCACCGGAGCCACGGCGGACGGCCGGCCGCCCGCCGGCTTGCGTGACTGTGTCTGCCGGGCGTCGGCCGTCATCGCCCGTCGCCCGAGAGCACAGGCACCAGCTGGACAGAGAAGGGCGGCGGGACCGGAGCGGGTGTGGCAGGCGTATCCCCGGGAGAAGCGGGAAGGTGGGAGAACGGAGGATCGAGGAGCAGGAACCCGCAGCCGGTGAGGTCGAGCATCCGCGCCGGCATCGGCTGCGGATGACGCAGTCGCAGGGTCCCGCCGACCGCGGTGGTCCGCTGTGCGGCGTGGAGGAACGCGTTGAGCCCGCTGCAGTCGCAGAAGGTGACATGGGTGAGGTCGACGTCGATGGCGCGGACACCGTCTCGCAGGCACTGTTCCAGGGACACCCGCACCAACGGCGCGGATTCGAGGTCGATCTCACCGGCCAGGGTGATCAGCGTCCGTGTCCTTCGGTCATCGCGGTGGACTGTGAGCTGTGGCAGGGGCATGGCGCCTCGGTTCGGAAGACCATCCGGAAGCGGATGCGGTGGTGCCGGAGTCCCGGCTCCCTGGGCGCGCTCCCGGAGTGGGAGTGTTTTCGACGGAGGCAGAGCAACGGCCGGTCCGACAGCCTGCGCAGCAGGACAGAGGATCCACCCGGTTCCCTCCAGGGAAGCGTCGGGTGACAGACGAAGAGTCCGTACCCCGCAGCCATCTGTGTTCAGGACAGCAGCCCGTCGGGGTCTCGGACGTCTATACGGCAGTGTAGTCCGCGCCACCGCCCGATGGACGGTTCGAAGCCGCCGGATCCGGACCCGCCCGCCGACCGGAGAGGGACGGCCGGCCGCGGTCGCCGGAGACCGTCGGCCAGGAGGATTGGCATCTGCACCCGGACGCGCCCCGAGCCGTCGAGCGGTGGAACGGCCACACATGGGAGCCGTACGGGTTCACCGCGAACCTCGCTGCGGCAAAGGCCCTCCTCTACCCGGAGGCCGCCGAGCCCCCGCCCTCGCAGCCAGGGCCGGAGCACAACAAGGGCGGGACCCGAAAGCCCCGCCCGCCACCAGTGAAACCCCTCGGCAGGGCCAGTTGTGCCCTCGCCTACGGCGTCGGCGCGGGCTGTTCGCCCGAGCCTCGGACGATCAGGCGGGTGGGGACGGTGATGGTGCGGGCGCGGGTGCGGTCGCCGTCGAGTCGGGTCAGGGCGGTGGTCGCCGCTGTCCTGCCGAGTTCTTCCGCGTCCTGGGCGACGACCGTCAGGGCCGGTTCGAGCGCCTCGGCGAGGGACACGTCGTCGAAGGCGACGACGGCGACGTCCTTGCGCTTGCTGCGGGCGAGTTCGGCGACGATCCCCAGCGCCATCATGTTGTTGCCGGCGAACAGAGCTGTGGGGGGATCGGCCAGGCCGAGGAGTTGGGCGGTCGCGGCCTCGGCGCCCTGCTGGTCGTGGGCGTTGGTGACGAGCGAGCGGTCGTAGGGGATGTCGGCTTCCTGGAGGGCCGAGCGGTAGCCGGCCAGACGTTCGCGGCGCGTGTACAGCTTCGGGGGCAGGTCGCCGACGAAGCCGATGCGCCGGTGTCCGTGGGCGACGAGGTGGGCGACGCCGTCGTGGGCTCCGGCGCGGTTGGAGCTGACGATGCTGTCCGTGGCGAGGCCGACTCCGGGGCGGTCGAGGAAGATCACCGGCAGTCCCGCCGTACGCTGGGACTTGAGGTGGGAGTGGTCGGCGCCGACGGACGGTACGACGATCAGGATGCTGACCCGGCGGGCGAGGAACTTGTCCGTCAGGGCGCGTTCGCGTACGGGGTCGTCCGCGGAGGAGCCCATCAGCAGGGTCAGGTTCCGGTCGCGGACCGTGTCCTCGATGCTCCGGGCCACGGCCCCGAAGAAGGGGTTCCCGAGGTCCGGGATGACCAGTCCGACCGTGGTGTCGGGTCCGCCGACGCGGATGTTGCGGGCCATCAGGTTCGGCTGGAAGCCGAGCTTGGCGACTGCGGCCAGTACCTGTTCCCTGGTCCGAGCGGAAGCGGGTCCGTCCTCGTTGAGGACTCGGGAGACCGTCTTGGCGCTGACACCGACTTCTCGGGCGACATCGGTCAGGGTGGGGCGGCGGTTCGCTGCCATGGAGAAACCGTCCTGTGGGCTCTCGGTTCCGGCCGCGGCCTCGGCCGGAAACTACGAGAGCTGGTCGTGCTGTCAGGTGGCCTGGACTCCCGCGGCCTTCGCCGCCTCGGAATCCGCTACGACAGTATCTCCGGCCGCGTCGACGGTGAGGGCGCCGGTCATGATGGCGACGACCTCGGCCATGGAGTAGTCGGAGGGCTTGATCACGGCGGCGCGCCGGCCGAGGCGGTGGACGTGGATCCGGTCGGCGATCTCGAAGACGTGCGGCATGTTGTGGCTGATCAGGACGACCGGCATGCCCTTGTCGCGGACCCGGCGGATCAGGTCCAGGACCTGGCCGGACTCCTTGACGCCGAGGGCGGCGGTGGGTTCGTCCATGACGACGACGGAGCTGGCCCAGGCGACGGAACGGGCGACCGCGACGGCCTGCCGCTGTCCGCCGGAGAGTGTCTCCACCGACTGCGTCAGTGAGCGCAGACCGATCTTCAGGTCGGCCATGTGCTCGGCGGCCTCCTGGCGCATGCGCTTCTTGTCGAGCATGCGGAAGACACTGCCGAGAACGCCGGGGCGGCGGAGTTCGCGCCCGAGGAACACGTTCGAGGCGATGTCCATGGACGCGGCCACGGCGAGGTCCTGATAGACCGTCTCGATGCCGTGGGCGCGAGCGCTTTGCGGCCCGGAGAACTGGATCGGCTTGCCGTTGAGACGTATCTCGCCCGCGTCGGGGGTCACCGCTCCGGTGAGGGCCTTGATCAGGCTGGTCTTGCCGGCGCCGTTGTCGCCGATGACGGCGAGGACCTCACCGGGCAGCAGGTCGAAGTCGGCGCCGTCGATGGCGGTGACCTGCCCGTACCGCTTGACCAGACCGCGGGCCTGAAGGACAGGGGTGGGGGTTCCGGTGGCGGTCATCGGGCCTTCTTCCGGGAGAGCTGGTCGACGGTCACCGCGAGGATCACCAGGACCCCGGTGATCAGGGTCTGGTAGATGGACGCGACGCCCATCAGCTGGAGCCCGTTGCGGAACACACCGACGATGAGGACGCCGATGAAGGTGCCCAGGACCGACCCGCGTCCACCGAAGAGGCTCGTGCCGCCGAGGACCACTGCGGTGATGCTGTCGAGGTTGTCGGTCTGCCCCGCCTGCGGATCGCCCACTCCGGTACGGGAGATGAGCAGCAGGGCGGCGATGCCGTACAGCAGGCCGGCCACGGTGTAGATGCCGATGGTGAGGCGGGAGGTACGGATGCCGTTCAGCCGGGCGGCCTCGGCGCTGTTGCCCAGCGCGTACACGTGCCGGCCCCAGCCGGTGCTGCTCAGCGCGTAGGCGAGGAGCAGGAACAGGGCGATGGTGACGAGGGAGCCGTAGGTGATGTCGGTGTGGCCGAGGGGGAAGGTCTCGCCGAGGGCGGTCAGCGGGCCGGGCAGGTTACTGACCGTCTGCTCCTCGGAGTAGATGTGGGTCAGCGCGAACGCCACGTTCAGCATGCCGAGGGTGACGATGAACGGCGGCAGCGGGATCTTCTGCACCAACAGCCCGTTGACCAGCCCGAACCCACCACAGACGCCGATCCCGAGCGCGATGGCGACCAGCGGCGGCAGCGACCCCTCGGCGGCCATCTTGGCGATCACGATGCTGCCGAACGCCATCACCGCCCCGCACGACAGGTCGATGCCGGCGGTCAGGATGATCAGGGTCTGCCCGATGGCGAGGGTGCCCACGACCATGACCTGCTGCACGATCAGCGAGAAGTTCCCGCCGGTCAGGAACTGATCGGTCGAGAACGAGAAGAAGGCACAGGCCAGGAGGAGGGCGGCCAGGGGTCCGGTGGTCGGCGCCGTGAGCAGCCGCCGGGCCGTCGTCGGCGCTTTGAGCTCCGAGTACGGCGAGGGGGTGCCCGGGGGTGTGGTCGTGGCTGTCATGCGAAGTCCTTGTCGGAAGACAGATGGCCGGGTCGGCGGACGGGAGACGGGGGCGGGGGACGGTGGCCGGGGGGTCTGGCGATGTCGGGTGGCGCGACAGCGCCCCCGACAGGGGCGCGGGGCTGTGTCGATATGCGGCTCCGCCGCGCGGGCGCGACCAGCCCCCACCGGGCCCGCAGCAAACACCGCGCCCACCCAGCGGAGCGCCCCGCTCACCCCCAGCAGTTCTCCAGCCCGTACGCGGTGTCCTTCGACGCAACCCCGTCCTGCGCCTTGTCGCTGATCAACGTGACCCCGGTGTCCGTGTAACCGGACGCCTTCGTGCCGTCCTTCGCGTACGCCACGACCGCCTTGACACCCTCCGCGGCCATCTTCAGCGGATACTGCTGCGAAGTCGCGGCGATCTTGCCGTCCTTGACGGCCTGCGTGCCGGTGCAGCCGCCGTCGACGGAGACGATCAGTACGTCCTTCTCCCGGCCCTTGGCCTTCAGCGCGGTGTACGCGCCCAGCGCGGCCGGCTCGTTGATGGTGTAGACGACGTTGATGTCCGGCTCCTTCTGGAGACAGTTCTCCATCGCCGTCTGGCCCTTGGCCTGGTCGCCGCCCGTGTCCTGGGCGCACACGACGTCCTTGTCGGTGGCGCCGAAGCCCTTCAGGAAACCGTCGTGGCGCTGGACGCCGACGGAGACGCCCGGCGCGAGGTCGAGCGCGGCTATCTTCGCCGTCTTGCCCGCCATCGCGGCCTTGGCGTACTCGCCGATCAGCTCGCCGGCCTTGAGGTTGTCGGTGGCGAAGAGGGCGTCGACCGCGCTCTCCGGCTCGGTCGGGGTGTCCAGGGCGATGACCAGGACGCCCTTGGCGCGGGCCTTCTCGATCGCGGGCACGATCGCCTTGGAGTCGCTCGGGGTGATCAGGATGCCCTTGACCCCGGCGGCGACCATGTTCTCGATGGCGGTGACCTGCCCGGCGTTGTCCCCGTCGAACTTGCCCGCCGCGGTGGACAGTTGGACGCCGTTCTCCTTGGCGGCCTTCTCCGCGCCCTCCTTCATCTTCACGAAGAACGGGTTGGTGTCGGTCTTGGTGATCAGACCGACCTTGACCTCGCCCGAGCCGGAACTCGACGAGCTCGATCCGGAGCCGGACCCGCAGGCCGTCAGGGTGAGGGCCGCGACGCCCGAGACGGCGGCGACTCTGAGGAGGGAGGAGGACAGGCGAGTGGTACGAGACATCATCGGCTCCTGTGGGATAGCGAGCGGCACGGAAGTGGGATCAGAGCACACCGCCCCGGAGTGTCATCGTTGACTTATGTCATCGTTGACACTGCCTGGCGAGGATGATGGACTCCGTCTCCCGGAAACGTCAATGCCCCGCGCTTGTCACGAATCGGCAAACATCCGATGCCGCCGCCCACCCCGGCTGTCCGGCACCCGCCCTCCCCATGACCGGTGAGCCCGTACGTCGTCAGAGAAGAGCAGCCCATGAGCCCGAGCCGGATCACCGTCCTGGGAGAGTGCGTCGCGGACGCCTTCGCCGAACCCGCGAGCACCTCGAACGAACTCGCCCTCCGCGTACTGCCGGGCGGCGGACCTGCGAATACGGCGGTGTCCCTGGCCCGTCTCGGCACCCCGGCCCGCTTCCTCGCGCGGCTGTCGGACGACGTGTTCGGCCGTCTGTTCCGCGCCCATCTGGAGGCGTCGGAGGTGGACCTGTCGGACGCCGTCCAGGCCGCGGAGCCCAGCACACTGGCCGTGGCGGAGCTGGACTCCGAGGGCCAGGCCGCGTTCTCCTTCCACGCCCAGAACACGGCCGACTGGCAGTGGACACCCGAGGAACTGGCCCGCGTCGACCTGTCCGGAACGGCCTGTCTGCACACCGGATCCCTGGCCCTGGTCCGGCAGCCCGGCGCGACGGTGGTCGAGGACTTCCTGGCGGCGGCCGCTCCTCGTACGACCATCAGCATCGATCCCAACGTCCGGCCGCTGCTGGTCCACCCCGACGTCTACCGGGCCCGGCTCGCGCACTGGTGCACCCTCGCCGACGTGCTGCGGCTCAGCGAGGACGACCTGGAACTCCTGCTGCCAGGCACCCCGCCCGAGCAGGCGTGCGACATCTGGCACGCGGCCGGGGCGCGGCTCGTCGTGATCACGCGCGGCGCCGACGGCGCCCTGGCCTCGCTCGACGGCGAACGGGTCCAGGTGCCCGCCGTCGCGGTGAGCGTCGCCGACACGGTCGGCGCGGGTGACTCCTTCACCGCCGGACTGCTGCACCACCTCGGCACTCACGGGCTCCTGGGCGGCCGGCTGACGGAACTCCGCCTGGACGACGTCGAGGAAGCCTGCCGCTTCGGCACCCGGGTCGCGGCCCTGACCTGCTCGGTCGCCGGCCCCAACCCGCCGTGGCACCACCAACTGGGGCAGCTCGCCGCGGCCGACCGCGCCTGACGGGCTAGCGTGCCGCTCAACAGGCCGTCGTGGCCGAACCGTTGACGCACCGGCCGGATTGCCTCCATCATCGGGCCACTCGATGTCATCGATGACTCAAGTCAACGATGACACTCCTCGCCGGAGCCGGTGCCGTGGGACGACGGCACCGGCGAGGCGCTACTTCAGCGGCCGGATCCGCGCCGGGCAGCAGGCTTCGCTGCCCGGACGGCCGCAGCACAGGAGAACCCATGAGCGCTGCACGTGTATCCCGGCATGCCCGCGTACGGATGATCGCGGCGGTGGCGACGGTCTGCGCCCTGTCCGCCGCCCCGCTCGCCCCTCAGGCCGTGGCCGCCGACATCCCGCCGTACTCCGAGACCTACCGGCCCCAGTTCCACTTCACGCCGGAGCAGAACTGGATGAACGACCCCAACGGCCTTGTGTACTACGAGGGCGAGTACCACCTCTTCTACCAGTACAACCCCAACGGCAACTCCTGGGGAGACATGTCCTGGGGCCACGCGGTCAGTACGGACCTCGTGCACTGGACGGAACTGCCGCTCGCCCTCTCGCACGACGACAACGAGATGGTGTTCTCCGGCAGTGCGGTCGTCGACCGGGACAACACCACCGGCTTCGGCACGACGGAGAACCCGGCCATGGTGGCGATCTACACCAGCCACAACAAAACGACGGGTATCCAGGCGCAGTCGCTCGCCTACAGCACCGACCGCGGCCGTACCTGGACGAAGTACCAGGGCAATCCCGTCCTCGACATCGGCTCCAGGGACTTCCGCGACCCCAAGGTCCAGTGGTACGCGCCGACGCAGAGCTGGCTGATGACGGTGTCGATGTCCGCCGAGCACAAGGTGCGGTTCTACTCGTCGAAGAACCTCAAGGACTGGACGCTGCAGAGCGAGTTCGGCCCGGCCGGCGCGACGGGCGGGGTGTGGGAGTGCCCCGACCTGTTCCCCCTCGCGGTCGACGGCGACAAGAACAACATCAAGTGGGTCCTGGTCGTCAACATCAACCCCGGTGGTATCGCGGGCGGTTCGGCCGCCCAGTACTTCGTCGGCGACTTCGACGGGACGAAGTTCACCGCCGAGGACAAGGGCACGTACATCCCGCCCACCGGCACGGTGGTGCAGGACTTCGAGGGCACCGACTTCGGTACGTGGACGACCACGGGCACCGCGTTCGGCACGGCTCCGGCCGCCGGGACGTTGGACGGCCAGCAGGCGGTCTCCGGCTTCGAGGGCAAGGGCCTCGCCAACAGCTTCCACTCGGGCGACGGCACCACCGGCACCCTGACCTCGCCCTCCTTCACCGTCGACAGCAAGTACCTGAACTTCAAGGTCGGCGGCGGTCGGCACCCGCATGTGGACGGCACGGTCCTCGCCGACTTCGAGGGCGGCACCTACGGCGGCTGGACGACGACCGGGAACGCCTTCGGCACCGCACCGGCCACCGGCACCCTCCCCAACCAGCAGCAGGTCTCCGGCTTCCTGGGCGACGGCCTGGTCAACAGCTACCTGAACGGCGACTCCACCACCGGCACCCTCACCTCGCCCGAGTTCACCATCGACAAGGACTACGTCAACTTCCTTGTGGGCGGCGGCAACCACCCCGCCGGCTCCGGCAACCCGACCGCGATCGAACTGCTCGTCGACGGCCAGGTGGTCCGCAGCACCACCGGACAGGACAACGAAGCACTCGACTGGGCCTCCTGGGACGTCAAGGACCTCGCCGGCAAGAAGGCACAGATCAAGATCGTCGACGACAACACCGGCGGCTGGGGCCACCTCAACGTCGACCACATCACGCTCTCCGACACCCGGGCCCAGCCCGCCACCCAGGAGACGTCCGTCAACCTGATCGTCGACGGCAAGGTCGTCCGCAGCGCCACCGGCTCCAACAGCGAGACCCTGGACTGGGCCTCCTTCGACCTGCGCCCCTACGCGGGCAAGCAGGCGCGGATCCAGCTCGTCGACATGAACAGGACCGGCTGGGGCCACATCCTCGCCGACAGGTTCACCGAAGCCGACACGGCCGCGACGTCCGTCGTCCAGCGCGCCGACTGGGCCGACTACGGCAAGGACTACTACGCGGCCGTGTCCTGGGAGGACGCGCCCGACGGCAAGCGGTACATGATCGGCTGGATGAACAACTGGGACTACGGCGGCGCCGTCCCCACATCCCCCTGGCGCGGTGCGCAGAGCGTCCCCCGGGAGATGGCCCTCCGTACGGTCGACGGCCGGATCCGGCTGACCAGCGAGCCGGTGAGCAGCCTGGAGTCCCTCCGTGCGCAACCCCCGGCAACAGCGTCCGGCGTCACCGTCGACAGCACCACGCAGACCCTGATCGGCCCCGCGGCCGAGGGCAAGGCGCTCGACATCGAGGCGACCTTCTCCCTCGACGACGCCGACCGCTTCGGCCTGAAGGTACGCACCGGCGCCGACGGCGAGGAGACCGTCATCGGCTACGACACCACGACCGAGGAGCTGTACGTCGACCGCACCCACTCCGGTGCCGTCGACTTCGACAGCACCTTCCCCGGCGTCCAGACCGCACCCCTGAAGGCCGAGAACGGCAAGGTCAAGCTGCGGATCCTCGTCGACTGGTCCTCCGTCGAGGTCTTCGGCGGCAACGGCGAGGCCGTCATCACCGACCAGATCTTCCCCGACCCCGCCAGCCAGGGAGTGCAGATCTTCGCCGAGAACGGCTCGGTGACGCTGGACGAGGCCGTGGTCTGGCAGCTCGACTCGGCCCACGAGTGACACCCGCAGCCGACAAGAAGAACAGGAGAACAAGACCGTGAAGAAGACCCTGCTCGCCGAGTTCACCGCCCGCGAGGGCACTGAGGACGAGGTCGCCCGTCTGATCGGCGACTACGCCCTGAAGGTCCGCGAGGAAGAAGGCAACCTCGTCTTCGACGTCTACACCAAGGAAGCCGCCCCGCGCGCCTTCTGGATCTTCGAGGTGTACCGCGACGAGGACGCCTTCCAGGCGCACATCAAGGCCCCCTACGGCGGCCCGTTCAACGCGGCGCTCGTCCCGCTGATCGAGGAAGACGCCTCGGTGCTGACCTTCCTCGATCCGGTGACCTGACCTGACCTGACCTCGCCCGATCTGGTGACTGACATCGGCCGGTCCCGGGCACATCGTCATGCCGCCGACCGGTGCGGCGGGGCGTCGGAATGCGCTGGCTTGGGCGGCAGTCGGAGCCTGTTCTCTTCGGCGTCCTGCTAAGCCTCGGCCGGGCCCGGTACAGCGAGTCAGCCGACGGATTCCTGACGGCACGCCAACGATGCTTCTGGTGTGATGTAGCCCACATTGGCGACCTGTCACGTGCGGTGCGGGTCGCTTGTCCCATGGGCGTCACCGGCACCGAAGCCGGTGCCCGACCTTGGGAGATCCGATGAACAACGGCCACCGCATCGTCGTCCTCGGCGCCGGCTACACGGGCTTGTTCAGCGCCATCCGGCTGGCCCACCGCACCCGCCGGACCGACGTGAGGATCACCCTGGTCAACCCCTCCAGCCGGTTCGTCGAGCGGCTGCGGATGCACCAGATCGCCACCGGTCAGGAGCTGGCCGACCACCGGATCCCCGACCTGCTCGCCGGGACCGGCGTCACGTTCGTGCAGGGCACCGCCATCGCCATCGACGCCCAGGCCCGGCAGATCACCGTCGACGGCGCCGAGACCCTCGGGTACGACACGCTCGTCTACGCGCTGGGCAGCTCGACCGACACCGGCAAGGTCCCCGGCGCCGACACCCACGCGTTCACCCTCGACAACCCGCAGACCGCCGGTCGGTTTGCCGCGCGCCTCATCGAGGTCGCTGCGTCCGGCGGCACGGTCACCGTCTGTGGCGGCGGCCTGACCGGCATCGAGGCTGCCACCGAGATCACCGAGAGCCACCCCGGCCTGAACGTCACGCTGATCAGCCTGGACGAGCCCGGCGGCATGATGGGTCCCAAGGCCCGCGCCCACCTCCACGACGCGCTGGACCGCCTCGGCGTCACTCTTGAGACCGGCGCCCGCGTCACCAAGGTGCTGCCCGACGCGGTCGAACTGGCCGACGGCCGGCTCGTCCGCTCCGACGCCTGCCTGTGGACCACCGGCGTCAAGGTGTCGCCGCTCGCCGCCGACGCCGGGATCGCCACCGACGACCGGGGCCTCATCCTGGTCGACGCCACCCTGCGTTCGGTCTCCCACCCGGAGATCCACGCCATCGGCGACGCCGCCGCCGTCCGTCTGGCCTGGGGGCAGATCCACGGCACCTGCCAGAGCGGCCTGCCCACCGCCCAGTACACCGCCGACACCATCGCGCGGCTCGTGCGCGGCAAGGCCGTCAAGCCGTTCCGCTTCGGCTACTTCCACCAGCCGGTCAGCCTCGGCCGCCGTGACGCCGTCATCCAGTTCACCAGGGCCGACGAAACCCCCCGCCGCATGCACCTCACCGGCCGGATCGCCGTCGCGTACAAGGAGATGGTCAGCGGCAGCCCGCTCACGACCTACCGGTTCAGCAAGCGCATGAACGTCACCACCATCGTCTCCAAGGGCGGCCGCGCCACCCGCAAGCCCGCGGTATGACGGGCACATCGGCTCCCAGCGCCGTGATCCCGGGCCTTGCCGCCCCGGTTACGGCGCTGGCAGCATGAGCCGATGGTCGACGCCAGGGACGAGCAGGACCCGTACATCGAACACCGCAGGCTCCTGTTCGCCACCGCCTACCGCATGCTGGGCAGCGTCACCGACGCCGAGGACGTCCTCCAGGACACCTGGCTGAGCTGGAGCACCGCGGACCGCGACGCGATCCGCCACCCCAAGGCCTACCTGGTCCGCACGGTCACCAACCTCTCGTTGAACCGCCTCACCTCCGCACGGGCAACCCGCGAAACCTACGTCGGGCCGTGGCTCCCCGAGCCCCTGCTGACCTCCCCCGACGTCGCCGCGGAGACCGAACTGGCCGACAGCGTCTCCACCGCGATGCTGGTCGTCCTGGAAACCCTCAGCCCCGTCGAACGCGCCGTCTTCCTGCTCCGCGAGGTCTTCGGCTACTCGCACGCCGAGATCGCCGAGACCCTCGACCGTCCCGAGCCGACAGTCCGCCAGATCGCCCACCGTGCACGCGAGCACGTCCAGGCCCGCCGCCCCCGCTTCGACGCCGACCAGACCCGGCGCCGACAGGTCACCACCCGGTTCCTGGCGGCCTGCGCGGGCGGCGACCTGAACGCCGTCATGGAACTGCTCGCCCCCGAGGTCACCGCTTGGTCCGACGGCGGCGGCAAGGTCACCGCAGCCCGCCGCCCCCTCCACGGCACCGACCGCGTCGCGCGCTGGATCGTGGGTTTCCTGGCGAAGCCCGAACTGGCCGCCCTGACCATGGAGCCGGCCGTCATCAACGGCGAGCTCGGCGTCCTGGCCACCCTCGGCGGACACACCGTCGGCGCCCTCTCGTTCGACCTCGTCGACGGCCGCATCCAGAACCTGCGCTTCCAGGTCAACCCCGAAAAGCTCAGCGGCCTGACCCCCGACAACAGCTTGGCGCTGCCCTAGCGTTCGATCCTGAAGCACCACCGGCGGGACCCTGGACCGGAACGAGCTGTCCAGGGCGGGCGCAACCCATCGCCTACGACGCCGAAGGCGCCCTTGACGGAGCCGAGTCGCCCCGAACTCATCACTGGCGGGCGAATCGGCCCAAGTCGGCGAGGGCAACGGCCCGGGCAGTGAAGAGCATCGCTGGCCGTTTTGAGTCTTCAGAGATCCTCATCACCGACGGGGCCCCTTCCGCTGTCGAACCCGGTCGATCAGTTCGCAGGCCCTTACTGCGGCCACCAGCGCGCCGGTGCTACCTGTGGTGGCGGCTATGTCCAGCAGGGTGTCGGTGAACTTCACCACGTGCTCGGCGGCGCGTGCGAAGACTTCCTGTGCGCCGCTCGGTTCGGGCACCGGCAAGCACCGCAAGCCGCAGGCTCCCAGGCCGGAAGGTGAAGATCGGGCACGGTAGCGACACTCGGGCACAAAAAGGCAGGCACACAACAAGGGCGGGACCCGCAAGCCCCGCCCACTACTACCTGCCCACGAGCCCGCAGCTCACGGCCAAACACGGCAGTGGGGCTGATGCCCCGCCTCATGCAGCCGGTGTGAGAAGTCCTGAGTGACGACTCCTGGAACCGGGCCATGACAGAGCGCGGTGCGAACGTCCCTCCTTCTTCGATGGCCCGTCGTCGGCGGGTCCACAACCGGAACACCCATCTGGCGAGGCCGAGTGCGAGCAGGCAGCCCACGGCCAGGTAGATCCACGGCGAGGTTGACGGCATCTGCGGGTCTGTACCGTACTTGGTGTAACGGCGGGATCTGAGGAGGTCCCTGATGCCCGAACAGCCAAGCGAGCCACGCGACTTAGCGGATGGTGTTGAGCCCACCGAGGTCGTGTTGCATGACGAGCTGGATGCCCAGCTGATCCGCCGTCTGACCGACCGGGCCCGTTCCGAGGGGCTGGCGCTGACCGGGACCGGCGGGTTGTTGCAGCAGCTGACGAAGCTGGTCCTGGAATCGGCCCTGGAGGGCGAACTCGAAGACCATCTCGGCTACGCAAAACACGCGCCGGAGGGCCGGGACGGCGGCAACTCCCGCAACGGCCGGCGCGCGAAGACGGTAACCACAGAGTCCGGCCCGGTCGAAGTGGCGGTGCCACGGGACCGGGACGGCTCCTTCAGCCCGACGATCGTGCCCAAGCACGCCCGCCGCCTGCCCGGGGTGGAGGACCTGATCCTGTCGCTGTCCGCGAAGGGCCTCACCCACGGCGAGATCTCCGCGCATCTGGCCGAGGTCTACGGCGCGGAGATCTCCAAGACCACCATCACCACGATCACCGACAAGATCTCCGAACGCCTTGCGGAATGGCAGAAACGCCCGCTGGACGAGGTCTACCCGGTCCTGTTCCTCGACGCCCTGCACGTGAAAATCAGAGACGGGCAGGTCGCCAACCGGGCGATCTACATCGCACTGGCAGTCACCGTGGACGGCGAACGCGACATCCTGGGACTGTGGGCCTCGGACGGCGCCGAGGGCGCCAAGTACTGGCAGCGGGTCCTCGCCGAGATCAAGAATCGCGGCGTGCGCGACACCTGCATCGTGGTCTGTGACGGCCTCAAAGGGCTGCCCGACGCGATCAATCTGACCTGGCCCGAGGCGATCGTGCAGACCTGTCTGATCCATCTGATCCGCAACACCTTCCGCTATGCCGGCCGCCAGGACTGGGCCGCCCTGGCCCGCGACCTCAAACCGATCTACACCGCGGTCTCCGAGGCCGCCGCCCTGGAGGAGTTCGCCCGCTTCGCCGGGATCTGGGAACAGAAATACCCGGCGATCATCAAACTCTGGGAGAACGCCTGGGCTGAGTTCGTGCCCTTCCTCCGCTTCGACCGGGAGATCCGCACTGTCGTCTGTTCCACCAATGCGATCGAGTCCCTCAACGCCCGCCTGCGCAGGGCCGTGCGGGCCCGCGGACACTTCCCCAGCGAGGCCGCCGCCCTCAAATGCCTGTTCCTCGCGATCACGGCGCTCGACCCGAAGGGAGACGGCAGAGCCCGCTGGGCCCGCCGCTGGAAACCCGCCCTCAACGCCTTCGAGCTCACCTTCGAAGGCCGCCTGACCCGACACACCAACATCAACTAACCAACATCAACAAGCCAGTTACACCAGGAACTTGACAGTCCCCGCAAGGGTTCGGCTTCCTTGATGTGGAGGCGGTCGAGGCGCAGACCGGCCGCCCCATCCGATCGGCTTGGCGATCACGGGGAGGACTGCGCACGACTCGGCCCGCGGATGCGATCGCGGTCGCCCCGGCCAGCTTCAACGCCGTCAACAAATGGGCGGCCGGGATCTGCGACAACCTCGCGTTGGGCATCCTGTGCGAAGCACCCGCCATGGGTGTACCGGTCGCTGTACTGCCGTACTTGAACTTGGCCCAGGCCGCCCACCCCGCGTACCACCAGAGCCTGGAACGGCTACGCGAGATGGGCATCCTGATCGGCTCGTACGAGCCTCACCGGCCGAAGGCCAGCGGCGGGGCAGACCGCTGCTGTTGGGAGGAAGCTGAAACCTCAGCTCACGGCCAAACCAAGCAATAAGGCTGATGCCCCGCCTCATGCAACCTGTGACTGAAGTCCTGCCACTCATGCAGCAGTTGGTACACATTGAACGCATCCCGAGGCCCACCCCGGTCCGGCACCGTCGACCAGATGAACGCCGCCGCGCCCACCGCCTCCTCGCCGATGCCCCGCAGCGGGTCGACGACCGTCATCGGGAGTTTCACCACCGCGTAGTCGGGGTGCAGCACGACCAGTTCCAGTGGCGGCACCTTGTTGAGGGGTACGCCCTCGATGCCCGTGAGGACCATCGCGGCCATCGTTTCGGGCTTGATCTTGGTGAACATGCCGTTCATGCCGAGTTCGTCGCCGCCGAGTTCCTCGGGGCGCATCGAGATCGGAACGCGGGCTGCCGTGGCGCCGTCAGGCGCGCCGAAGTATTTGTACGTCACCCCCACCCGACCACCATTCCCACTCGCCGCCCGGAGCCGCTCGACCCTCCGGTCGAGGCCCTCGGGCACACCGTTCGATCCCGGGCCCTGCCCAGGACCCGTTCCCTGTCCATGCCGTGCCGCTTCTGCCGCTGCCGCTTCCTCCGCGTCGCGTCGGTGCCTTCCCCGCTGCGCACGTCGAGGACCCAGGCCGTCGGTCCCCTCGCCCAGTCCGCCACCGCGATGCATATCTCCACCCGACTGCTTTTCTAGGACGCGCGAACCCCTCCGCGCAACCCGATCATCGTGTCAGTGACCTCCCCCACGTCCGCCCGCCGAAACGTGCGTTGAAACACCTGTCCGCAGGATCTTCGCAGCCTCTGAACACCGTCGTCCGCTCATCGTGCACCCATCGTTCGTATGTACGGGCCGATGGGCCATGTGTCTCTGAGTGTCCCTGTGTGTGTTCGGTCCCAGTTTCGCAGACGGGTGGGGCCGACGGGCCGCTGTCCGGCCGCCTACCCTGAGGGGGTCACTGGCAACCGGAGTCCGAGAAGTCGGAGAAGTCGCAGGTCATGAGCGAAACGTCTAGCGAAATGTCTAGCGGGGCAGCCAGCGGGATGGCTAGTGGGTTGCCCTATTCATATGAAGCGCCCGTCTCGCAGGGCCTCTTCGACCGTGCGACGGCCGTCACACCCGGCGGAGTCAATTCGCCGGTGCGTGCCTTCCGTGCCGTGGGCGGTACGCCCCGGTTCATGGTCTCGGGGCGTGGCCCATATCTCACCGACGCCGACGGGCGTGAATACGTCGACCTCGTCTGCTCCTGGGGGCCGATGATCCTCGGCCACTCCCGCCCCGAGGTCATCGCCGCCGTCCAGGACGCCGTGTCCCGCGGCACCTCCTTCGGCACGCCGGGGGAGGGGGAGGTCGCCCTCGCCGAGGAGATGGTCGACAGGATCGACCCCCTTGAGCAGGTGCGGCTCGTCTCCAGCGGGACCGAGGCCACCATGTCGGCCATCCGGCTCGCTCGTGGGTTCACTCGGCGCGCCAAGGTGATCAAGTTCGCCGGGTGTTATCACGGTCACGTCGACTCGCTCCTCGCCGCCGCCGGCAGCGGTGTCGCCACGTTCGCGCTGCCCGACACCCCCGGCGTCACCGGCGCCCAGGCCGGCGACACCATCGTCCTCCCCTACAACGACCTCGACGCCGTGCACGCCGCCTTCGCCGCGCACCCCGGCGAGATCGCCTGCCTCATCACCGAGGCCTCCCCGGGCAACATGGGTGTCGTACCGCCGCTGCCCGGTTTCAATCAGGGGCTGAAGGATGCTTGTGCGGCGAATGGCGCGCTGTATGTGTCCGACGAGGTCATGACCGGGTTCCGTACCAGTCGTAGCGGGTGGTTCGGGATCGACGGCGTACGGCCCGATCTCATGACCTTCGGGAAGGTCATGGGCGGGGGATTCCCCGCCGCCGCCTTTGGTGGGCGTGCCGATGTCATGGCCCACCTCGCGCCCGCCGGGCCCGTCTACCAGGCCGGCACCCTCTCCGGTAACCCCGTCGCCACCGCCGCCGGGCTCGCCCAGCTGCGGCTGCTCGACGAGGCCGCGTACGTCACCGTCGACGCCGTCTCCGCGCAGGTGCAGGCGCTGGTCTCCGACGCGCTGAGCAAGGAGGGCGTCGCGCACACCGTGCAGAACGCCTCCAACATGTTCTCCGTGTTCTTCACCGACCAGCCGGTGCGCGACTACGAGGGCGCCAAGGCGCAGGAGTCGTTCCGCTTCACCGCGTTCTTCCACTCCATGCTGGCGAGCGGCGTCTACCTCCCGCCCTCGTCCTTCGAGTCCTGGTTCGTCTCCACCGCGCACGACGAGCGGGCCATCCAGAAAATCGCCGACGCCCTCCCGGCGGCGGCCCGTGCGGCAGCGGAGGCCACGGCGGCATGAGCGACATCAGCAATGAGAGCAGTGGCTCCAACGAGTCAGACATCACCGTCGTCCACCTCATGCGGCACGGTGAAGTCGCCAACCCTGATGGGGTGTTGTACGGGCGGCTCGCCGGTTACCACCTCTCCGAACTCGGGCGCCGCATGGCCGACCGCGTCGCCGAGCACCTCGCCTCCCGCGATGTCACGCATGTCGGCGCCTCCCCGCTGGAGCGGGCGCAGGAGACCGCGACGCCCATCGCCAAGGCGCACGGCCTCGATCTCGCCTCCGACGAGCGGCTCATCGAGGCCGACAACGTCTTCCAGGGCAAGACCTTCGGCGTCGGCGACGGCGCCCTCAAGCGGCCCGAGAACTGGAAGCACCTGGTCAACCCGTTCAAGCCGTCCTGGGGGGAGCCGTACGTCGATCAGGTCGTACGGATGATGGGGGCGCTGGACGCCGCCAAGGACGCCGCCCGTGGGCACGAGGCCGTGCTCGTCAGTCATCAGCTGCCGATCTGGATCGTGCGCTCGTACGTCGAGCGGCGGCGGCTGTGGCACGACCCCCGCAAGCGGCAGTGCACGCTCGCCTCCCTCACCAGCTTCACCTACCGCGGCGACAAGATCGTGTCTGTCGGGTACAGCGAGCCCGCCCGCGATCTCGTCCCGGCCCATCTCCTCGCCGGCGCCAAGCCGGTGAAGGGGAAGGACAAGGCCTTCGGGGCGTAGTGACATAGTTGTTGCAATTGTTCCGAACTGCGTAACAACGGGAGGAACCTCCCCATTCGTCGTGCCCTCTGACTGGGTGACCACCAGCGGGTACGACGGATGGGGAACACATGCACGTCAAGAAGGGTGCCGCCGGCTTCAGCCGACGAGGTGCGCTCGGCCTCGGTCTCGGGGCCGCCGCCGCTCTCGGTACCGCCGGCTGCGGAACCGTCCTGCAAGAGGGGGCGGGAGGGTCCGGAGGTTCCGGGAACGACCGGCCTTCTGCCAAGCCGTCGCCCACCGCCACCGCCAAGCCCATCGGCGACGGCTCCACCTCCTTCACCGGCAAGCAGCCCCACCAGCCCGGCAAGCCCGTACCGCTGGAGGCGGGCCAGACCCCGCCCCAGTTCGTGATCTTCTCCTGGGACGGCGCCGGCGAGGTCGGCAACGGGCTCTTCCCGCGCTTCCTGGAGCTGGCCAAGACCCACGGCGCCCACATGACCTTCTTCCTCTCCGGGCTCTACCTCCTCCCCGAGTCGCAGAAGCGCAAGTACCTCCCGCCGAACAACGCCCCCGGCGCCTCCGACATCGGCTACCTCACCGACGAGCACGTCAAGGCGACCCTCACCAACGTCCGCCAGGCCTGGCTCGACGGGCACGAGATAGGCACCCACTTCAACGGCCACTTCTGCTCCGGCTACGGCACCGTCGCCAACTGGACGCCCCAGCAGTGGCGCAGCGAGATCGACCAGGCCAAGGGGTTCGTCAAGGAGTGGCGCACCAACACCGGGTGGACCGACCTGCCCGCCCTCCCCTTCGACTACGACAAGGAACTCATCGGCGGTCGTACGCCCTGCCTCCTCGGGCAGGACAACCTGCTGCCCACCGCCCGTGAACTCGGCTGGCGCTACGACGCCTCCTCGCCCGGCGGCCGGCAGGTCTGGCCCACGAAGACGAACGGCGTCTGGGATCTGCCCCTCCAGGCGATACCTTTCCCCGGCCGCCAGTTCGAGGTCCTGTCCATGGACTACAACATGCTCGCCAACCAGTCGATCAACTCGACCAACGCGCCCGCCTACAACTACCCGGCCTGGCGCGAGCAGGCGGCCGGCGCCTACATCGCCGGTTTCCAGCGGGCGTACGAGACGAACCGCGCCCCCTTCTTCATCGGCAACCACTTCGAGCACTGGAACGGCGGCATCTACATGGACGCCGTCGAGGCCGCCCTCAAGCACATCGCGCGGGAGAAGGAGAAGGGTGAGGACATCAGGCTCGTCTCCTTCCGGCAGTACGTCGACTGGATGGACGTACAGAAGCCCGAGGTGCTGGAGAAGCTGCGGACCCTCGATGTCGGGACGCAGCCGGTGGGTGGCTGGAAGACGTTCCTCGCCGACACACAGCAGTCCTCTGCACAGCAGTCCTCGACCCCTGCTGCCTGAGGCACCGGAAACGCCGCCTGAAATGCGGGTTTCCGCCCGCAAGGGGGGTGCGCAAGATCCTCGGAACGGACATGCGAAACTTTTCACATGAGTGCCGCCAGCCGCGCCCCCCTCTCCTCGAACCATCCCCGTGGCCATGTCAGTAGCCGCAGGGCCATGGCGCTCACCGCCACGGCCGTCGCCTCCGCGCTGGCCCTGACCGCGTGCGGTTCCGGTGGTACGTCCGGGGGCTCGGGCGACACCAACTTCGTCACCGGGACCGACGGCATCGCCACCGTCGCCAAGGGCGAGCGGGTCGCCGCCCCCGATCTCTCCGGCCCGACCATCGACGGCAAGCAGCTCGACGTCGCCGACTACAAGGGCAAGGTCGTCGTCATAAATGTCTGGGGTTCGTGGTGCGGGCCCTGTCGGCTGGAGGCGAAAAACTTCGTCGCCGTCTCCGCCGATCTGAAGGACCAAGGGGTCCAGTTCGTCGGCATCAACACGCGTGACACCAGCACCGGTCCGGCGGTCGCCTTCGAGAAGCAGTACGGGGTCACGTACCCGAGTCTGTACGACCCGACGGGCAAGCTGATGCTCCGCTTCAAGAAGGGCACGCTCAACCCGCAGGCGATCCCCTCAACCCTGATCCTCGACCGGGACGGGAAGATCGCCGCCCGTACGCTCCAGGCGCTCAGCGAGGACAACCTCCGCAAGATGCTCAAGCCCGTTCTCGCGGAGAAGTGACGTGCCCGGCGCGATCACGGACGTGACCGGTGTGCTCACGCTCGCCGCCTCCGTCCCCGAGGCCAACCAGACCGTCCTGAACGGCGCCCTGATACTGGCCCTCCCCATCGCCCTGCTCGGCGGCCTCGTCTCCTTCTTCTCGCCCTGCGTGCTGCCCCTCGTACCCGGTTATCTGTCGTACGTCACCGGCGTGACCGGTACCGATCTCGGCGAGGCCCGCCGGGGGCGGATGGTCGCCGGGGCCTCGCTCTTCGTGCTCGGGTTCACCGCCGTGTTCGTGTCCACGGGCGCCCTGTTCGGGTACTTCGGGCAGACGCTGCAGGAGCACCAGGACACGCTGTCCAAGGTGCTCGGCGTGCTCATGATCCTCATGGGTGTCTTCTTCATGGGCATGATGCCCTGGCTCACCCAGCGCGAGTTCCGCTTCCACAAGAAGCCGGTGAGCGGGCTGCTCGGCGCCCCCGTCCTCGGCGCGCTGTTCGGCATCGGCTGGACGCCCTGCATCGGCCCGACTCTCGCCTCCGTCAACAGCCTCGCCTTCGACCAGGCCAGCGCCGGGCGCGGGGCCATCCTGACGGTCGCCTACTGCATCGGCCTCGGCGTGCCCTTCGTGCTCGCGGCGGTCGCCTTCCGCAAGGCGCTCGGTGCCTTCGGCTGGGTCAAGCGCCACTATGTCTGGGTCATGCGCATCGGCGGCACGATGATGATCCTGACCGGTGTCCTGCTCCTTACCGGCGCGTGGGACCGTCTTGTGCAGGAGATGCAGACCTGGTCCAACGGCTTCACTGTGGGGATCTGATCCATGAGCAACACCACCGCCGACAGCAAGAGCGACGCCCCCGGCACTTCCGGCACGTCCGACGAGCAGGAACTCGGCGCCGCCGGCTCCCAGCTGTCCACCGCCCCCCAGGAGGACGCGCCCGGCCTGCCCGCCCTGGGTGTCATCGGCTGGGCCCGCTGGTTCTGGCGGCAGCTCACCTCGATGCGGGTCGCGCTGCTGCTGCTGTTCCTGCTGTCGCTCGGGGCGATCCCCGGCTCGCTGATCCCGCAGTCGGGGACCGACGAGACCAAGGTCGCCGACTTCATGCAGCGGCACGACTTCCTCGGGCCGATCTACGACAAGCTCGGGCTGTTCCACGTCTACAGCTCGGTCTGGTTCTCGTCGATCTACATCCTCCTCTTCGTCTCCCTCATCGGCTGCATCGTGCCCCGCACCTGGCAGTTCGTCGGCCAGCTGCGCAGCCGCCCGCCGGGCGCGCCCCGCCGTCTGACCCGGCTGCCTGCCTACACGACGTGGCGTACGGAGACCGAGCCCGAGCAGGTACGCGAGGCAGCCCTCGTACTGCTGAGGAAGCGGCGTTTCCGCGCCCACCTCGCCGGGGACGCGGTCGCCGCCGAGAAGGGGTATCTGCGGGAGGTCGGCAACCTCGCCTTCCACATCGCGCTGATCGTGATGCTGACCGCTTTCGCCTGGGGCCAGCTGTACAAGTCCGAGGGCAACAAGCTGATCCTCGAAGGCGACGGCTTCTCCAACACACTCACCCAGTACGACGACTTCAAGTCGGGCACCCTCTTCGACACCGACGACCTCGATCCTTTCTCCTTCACTCTGAAGGACTTCAAGGGCACGTACGAGGTGTCCGGGCCCAACCGCGGTACGCCGCGCACGTACGAGGCCGACGTCAACTACAGCGTGGGCGCGTACGGCAAGGACGAGAAGACGACCATCAAGGTCAACGAGCCGCTGGTGATCGGCGACTCGAAGGTCTACCTCACCGCCCACGGCTACGCGCCCGTCATCACCGTCCGCGACGGCAAGGGCAAGGTCGTCTACAGCCAGCCCGTGGCCCTGCTGCCGCTCGACTCCAACGTCACCTCCTCCGGCGCCATCAAGGTCATGGACGGCTACCGCAACGCCAAGGGCGTCGAGGAACAGCTCGGCTTCCAGGCCTTCTTCCTGCCGACCTACGTGCCCGGCAACGAGATCGCCTCGCAGTTCCCGGCGCTCGACAACCCGGTGCTGAACCTGATCGGCTACCACGGCGACCTCGGGGTCAACGCGGGCATCCCGCAGAGCGTGTACCAGCTCGACAAGAGCCACATGAAGGTGTTCAAGGACGCCAAGGGCAAGGAAGTACGGGAGAACCTGAAGCCCGGCGAGACCATGACCCTCCCGAACGGCGCCGGCTCGGTCACCTACGAGGGCACCCAGGAGTGGGCCAACTTCCAGGTCACCCGGCAGCCCGCCAGCGGCTGGGCGCTCGCCGGCGCGATCGTCGCCATCTTCGGCCTCGCCGGCTCTCTGTTCATCCAGCGCCGACGGGTGTGGGTGCGGGCGGTGCGCGGCTCCGACGGCGTGACCGTCGTCGAGCTGGGCGGCCTCGGCCGCAGCGAGTCCGCCAAGGTGCCAGAGGAACTCGGCGACCTCGCCGGAATTTTGTACGACCAGGCGCCGGGCGTGCCTGATGCCAGTCCCGACCCCGACCCCGACTCCGATACCCCCGACCCCAAAGTCGTACCTGCCGAAGGGGCTGAGAAGTAAATGCAATCTCTCGCCGCCGCGACCAACGAGAACCTCGCGAACATCAGCAACACGCTGATCTACTCCGCGATGGCCGTCTACACCCTGGCCTTCTTCACCTACATCGCCGAGTGGATCTTCGGCAGCCGCAGCAAGGTCAGCCGTACGGCCGCCGCGCTCACCGCGAAGCCGGCCGGGGCGGCCGGGGCGAAGGCGCCGGAGGTGACCGTCAAGAAGGCCGGCGGGACCGCCGTACTGGAGCGGCCGAAGGTCGTCGTACGGGCCGCGGCCGGGGCCCGGGACGTGCCGGACGGGCCCGGTGCCCACGGCGGGGACGAGCAGGGCGACCTCTACGGGCGGATCGCCGTGTCCCTCACGGTCGTCGCGTTCCTCGTCGAGTTCGCCGGGGTGCTGGCCCGCGCGCTGTCCGTGCAGCGGGCACCGTGGGGCAACATGTACGAGTTCAACCTGACCTTCTCCACCACCGCAGTGGGCGTGTACCTCGTCTTCCTCGCGCTGAAGAAGGACATCCGCTGGCTGGGCCTGCCCCTGGTGACGTCCGTCCTGCTCGACCTCGGACTCGCGGTCACCGTCCTGTACACCGCGAGCGACCAGCTGGTCCCGGCGCTCCACTCGTACTGGCTGTACATCCACGTCTCCACGGCGATCCTCTGCGGTGCCGTCTTCTACGTGGGCGCGGTCGCCACGATCCTGTACCTCTTCAAGGACTCGTACGAGAACAAGCTCGCGTCCGGCGGCAAGCCCGGCAGCTTCGCGACCTCCGTCATGGAGCGCCTGCCCGCCTCCGCGTCCCTCGACAAGTTCTCCTACCGCGTCAACGCGGCCGTCTTCCCGCTCTGGACGTTCACGATCATCGCGGGCGCGATCTGGGCGGGCGACGCGTGGGGCCGCTACTGGGGCTGGGACCCCAAGGAGACCTGGGCGTTCATCACCTGGGTCGCCTACGCCACCTACCTGCACGCCCGCGCCACGGCCGGCTGGAAGGGCCGCAAGGCCGCGTACATCGCGCTGATCGCCTTCGCGTGCTTCCTCTTCAACTACTACGGCGTCAACATCTTCGTCAGCGGCAAGCACTCGTACGCCGGAGTCTGAGCCCTAACTCCCTTGTACCGAAGGCCGGTTCCTGTGACTCAGGTCACGGGAACCGGCCTTCGGCGTACGGACAGGTAAGTGGGCGTGGACACGAATCTGCGGAAACGGATCCGCGCGGGGGAGCACGACGCCTTCGGTGAACTCTTCGACGCGTACGCGCGCTCCGTCTACAACCACGCCTTCCGGCTGACGGGGGACTGGTCGGCGGCCGAGGACGTGGTCTCGCTGACCTTCCTCGACGCCTGGCGGCTGCGCGCCAAGGTCGACGAGGAGGGCGGCTCGCTGCGGCCCTGGCTGCTCGGCGTCGCCACCAACGTCACGCGCAACACCCGCCGCGCCGCCCGAAGACACGCCGCCGCCGTCGCCCGGCTGCCCCGCGACGAGGTCGAGCGGGACTTCGCCGACGAGGTCGCGGGCCGCCTGGACGACACCGACCAACTGGCCCTCGTACGCACCGCGTTGGCGCTGCTGCGGCGGCCCGAGCGGGAGGTGCTGGCGCTGTGCGTGTGGTCGGGGCTCGACTATCCGGCGGCGGCCGAGGCGTTGGGGGTGCCGGTGGGGACCGTACGGTCGCGGCTGTCGAGGGCCCGTACAAAGCTCGCGAAACATGTCAAAAACCTGGAACCGTCCACCGGGCGCGGACAGATGAGAGGTGACCGCATCACCGCGGTCGGGCCCATGAGGGAGGGAAACCGATGAGCAAGCCGATGAGCACACCCCCCGGATTCTCCGAGCGAGACCTTCCGCCGGGCCGTCACCGACTCCTCAAGGAGCATCTGATGACCGAGATCCGGCACGAGGACGAGAAGCGCGCTCCGCGGCGCAATGTGTGGCTGCGGCCCGCGATCACCGCCGGGGCCGTCGCCACCGTCGCCGCGCTCACCTTCGTCGTCCTTCCCGGCGGCGGCGCGGACAGTACGAGTGGCAAGGGGACCACGACCACGACGACCGTCCAGACGGCCACGACCCTGCTGGAGAACATCGCGCTCGCCGCCGAGGGCACCGAACTGCCCAGCGGTATCCGTGACGACCAGTTCGTCTACATCAAGAGCCGGATCGCCTACATGACCTACGCCAACGGCGGGCCCGGGAAGCTGGACCCGGTCCACGACCGGGAGGTCTGGCTGTCGGTGGACGGCGTCCGGGACGGACTCCTGGAGGAGGACAAGGACCACCTCCGGCACCAGGTACTGAGTTTCTCGGGGGACCTTCTGGAGAAGCCCGCGACCCCGTCGGCCACCAGCTACCGCTCCCTGTCCAAGCTGCCCACCGACCCCGACAAGATGCTCGCCTGGCTGTACGAGACCGTCGCCGAGGAGGTCGACGACGAGCAGCCCGACAAGGACTACCGGGCCTTCGTCCTCTTCGGCGATCTGATCCGGGAGACCCTGATGCCGCCGAAGGTGGGCGCCGCGCTCTACCGGGCCGCCGCGAAGATCCCGGGCGTCGAGGTGGTCCAGGACGTGCAGGACACGACGGGCCGGACGGGGATCGCGGTCACCAGGACCGGCGCCGACGGCGAGGAGGAGCAGCTGATCTTCGACAAGAAGACGTACACCTTCCTCGGTGAACGGGTGCTCGACGACGGCAAGCTGATCGGCAGCAGTTCGGTCCTGGAGCGCGCGGTGGTCGACCGGACGGGCCAACGCCCGTAACCCACAGCCTGGTTGAGGGACTGCCTACGACGGCGGCAGGCAGTCCTTCTCCGGTGGCTTCCCGGTCGGCCAGGCGATCTCGACGAAGCGGGCGTGCCGGTCGGAGGTCAGTTCCACGATCGGTACGGCCTTGTCGTACGGGTTGCCGTAGTTGTCGAGGCAGATCCAGCCGCTCGCGCCGTTCACCCGCCCCGAGGAGCCCTTGATGAGGGTCCACTCGTCGCCCACGTCGGCGAGCGTCGGCGCGGACTGGCCACGGGGCGTGGCCTCGCGGATGCCCTCGACGGTCAGCCGCATCGCGTCGTACGCCACGATCAGCTGGCCGTCCTCCAGGTCGACCTCGCCGATCGGCAGGGGCCTGTCGGTCTTGGCCGTCCTGTTGGCCTGGGCGGCGGCCAGCAGGTCGGCCAGGTCCTGGGCGTCGGCCGCCGAACCCCCGGTCTCCGGGGGCTTCTTGAGCCACGCCTCCGGGTGGGCGAGGGCGCTGTAGCGGACCGAGATGCCGTGTTCGAGGGCCTCGGGGTCGAGCTTCGCGTCGCCGGTGAGGTAAGAGGCGTCGTCACCGGTGAGGATGGTGAACTCCCGCTGCTGGCAGCCTCGTTCGCCAAGTGCGTTGATGAACTGGCGCAGTTGGGTGTGGCGGCCGGCGAACAGGATGGTGTTCACGGCGGGCGCGGTGTCGCAGACCAGCTCCCTGATCTGCCGGAAGTCGTTGGCGGTCGTGCCCTCCTTGGTGCGGTCGGCGAGCGGGGTGAAGGGCCACGGCTGGTAGCGCGAGCCCTTCAGCAGCTTCTCGAACGAGGCTTGCAGGGTGAGCGTGTACGGGTCGCCCGGATCGTCGTACACCAGCACCGCCTTGTCGGCCGCCACCTTGGCGAAGGAGGCGAGGGCGAGGGCCTCGTCGGTGTTGGTCGGCGCGACGCGGGCCAGCCCCGGGAAGGGCATCATGCCCGCGGGGTTGCCCTGCTGGCCGTTGGCGAGACTGTCGGCCGTGATGGAGGTGCCGACGACGGGGATGCCACGGCTCGTCAGCTCCTTGACGGCCCGCGCGTTCTCCTCGGTGCTGAGCCCTATCCCGGTGACCGCGCGCAGCCGGTCCGAGGTGGTCGTCATCTTCTCCAGCTGGTCGACCGTGTGCTCCCAATGAGCGCCGGTACGGCCCGGGTTGGCGAGCACCAGCCGGATCGGCGGACCCTCGCCGTTCGCGTCGTGGTTCACCTTCCACTGGGCGAGATACGCGCCCTGGAGTTCGTGCAGCACATCCCCGAGGTTGTCCGCGTCGGTCGCGGTGAACGGCTCGAACAGGGCGACGGTGACATAGCCCTTGTCGTCCTTGCCGTCGGTGAGGGAGTCGTTCTCGCGGTCGATCGCCGTGATCGTGTCGGCGAGCTGCTTCCGCCCGAAGGAGAAGCCGGTCGTCGAGACGCCCACGCACTCGTCGCTGCCCGCCGGTCTGACCACTCCGGGCGCGCAGGAACGGTCGTCCTCGGTGAGCTTTTGGACGGTGAAGCCGAGTCCGGTCACCAGCGCCGCCGTGACCAGCAGGGCCAGATAGCGGCGCAGCGGGATCGCCCAGACCCCCTCGCGCAGCCACCGGCCGACACCCCTGGACCCCGTACCTCTGGAACTCGTGCGGGTCATCACGCGCCTCCGTCGGTCCGGTTGTCGTCGTCGGCGGAGTCCTCGTCGCCCGGGACGCGCAGCGGGCGCCCGGCGAGCGCGGCCTCGGGCCACTCCTGCGAGGCCTGCCACAGCAGCGCGTTGCTGGCACGCGGGTCGTTGGACAGCTGCTCCAGCTCGTAGCGCAGCCGGTCGCACAGTTTCCGGTCGGGCAGCACCAGCGGATCGGTCAACTGCCAGACGGCGTGCAGGAGTCGGCGTACCCGCAGATGCAGTACGGCGTCCACGTCGTCCGGCGGGAGCTGCTCGGCGTCGGTGTGGCCGAGGGCGATCCGGGCGCGGAGGTGGTCCCCGCCCGCGAAGTCGTGGCCCTCGGTGTCGTGGGCGTGGAAGTAGGGCGCGGACGCGACGAACAGGAGGGTGTCGAGCCAGGTGCGGGTGTCGAGGCTGTGGAATGTGTCCCGGAGATGGGCGACCGCCGGTCCGGTGTCGCCGAGGGCGAGTTCGTGGTGGAGGCGGTAGCGGGCCGCCGACGGTTCGGGTCCCTCGTAGTGCTGGATGAGGGTCTCGTGGACGTCGCGCCACTTGCCGTGGTCGGCGTGCCGGTGGTGCAGGCGCAGCAGGAGCAGGGTGCGGACGAAGGCGTCGCCGACGAACTGCCCCGGTACGGCGGGCAGTCCCTCCGCCGTGAGCCGGGTCTCCAGGGCGCGGACGCTCGACGGGCCGAAGTCGTCCGGGAGTTGGACGGCGGCGAGCAGACAGGCCGAGTCGTGGTCGTGGGCGGCGGCCAGCACGGTGAGTTCGTCGAGCCGGTCGGCGGGGACGAGCCGGTCGAGGAGTTCGCGGTAGGCGGGACGGCCGTCGCGGTCCTCGTACAGGACGAGGTCGGCGGTGAGCAGGGCGCCGAAGGGTGCGGTGGGCGGCAGTTGGGGGAGGTTCTGCCGGGCCGACTCGGCGAGCAGGGCGATGCCCAGCGGGTTTCCGCACGTCAACCGGTGGGTGGCGGGCGGGAGTTCGGCCGGTACGGGCACCGCCGTACCCGTGCAGACCGCGTCGACGATGTGCAGCGTGTCGTCGGAGGAGAGCGGCGGCAGCGACACCAGCAGGGCCCGGGAGGCGACCGTGTCGGCCGGGGTCCAGCGGGTGCGCTGGGCGGTCTCGCGCAGGTCCCGGCGTACGGCGTTGCGCAGCGAGGACTGGCCGCCGCTGCCGCGCACGGCGGCGATGAAGGCGACCTGGTCGGTGATGCCCTCGGACCGGTCGCGCAGCACCTGCTCGATGAGTTCGCGGCCCGGCGCCCCCTGGGCGTTGTCGACGAGGACGAGCGGACGGCCGAGGCGCTGCAAGTGCGCCCGTACGCCGCTGTAGGCGTCGGTGAGGTCCGCGAGCAGGGCGCGGACGAGATAGCGCTCGGCGTGCTCGCGGGAGGTGCCGCCGGCCCTGAAGTGGTCGGAGAGCAGCCGGAGTCCGAGTTCGGCCCGGTCCCCGGCGTTCGGATAGGTCCGGTACCAGGTGGACGCCCGGCGCTGCCGCGCACCCGAGGAACGTTCCGTCATCGCCTCCAGCGTCGCCTCGATGACCGCCGACACCAGCGGGTCGTCGCTGATCGCCGCCGCGACCGCCTTCGCGGCCACCCGGCCCGCCCAGCGCGCGGCGAACCCGCTGAACCAGGAGGCGCTCTCGTTGAGCAGCAGCATCCGCTGGACCTCCCACCGGATGCGCTCGGTGTCGGCGTTGCCCCAGCCGCCGGCGGCCACCGCGATCAGCCCCGACATCAGCCGGGGGAAGGCGATCCGTCGGGCGCCGGTGACCGGTTCGGCGAGCTGCTCGGCGATCACGAGCAGCGCCTGCGCGAGCGGCGACCAGGCCTGCGCCGGGCGCGACTCGAACGACCCGCTGAACTGGGGGTCCTCGCAGTCGATCAGCGCGATCGGGGTGTGCCCCTGGTAGGCGGCGCGCAGTTCACGCAGGACGGCGCTCTTGCCGAGCCCACGCCCGGCGGTGAGCACGACGAACGGCAGCTCGCGGGGGTGTTCGAGGGGAGCGGCGATGTGGTGGTGGGGCCGCAGTCCGATGAGCCGGGGCGCGAGCCCCGGCGGCTCGGTGTCGAAGAGCGCCCCGCGTCCGTGCAGCCGTCTGAGCACCGCATCCCTCCCCCTGGCGCGGTTCAAAGTGCTGTGCAGCAGCGCTGTTCAGTCTGCTGTGTGTCGCAGCAACACCAGTGTAAGAAGAGGGAGTTGCATCGGACCAGATAGTGAGATGTCCGTTGAGTTACGAAATTATCGACCCGATGCTCAGCTTTGTACGGAGGCCTACTCGACCGTGATCGAGTCCAACTGGCCCCGCAGATAGACGTGCGAGTCGAAGGGTTCGTACGCGACCCGGCCCACCGGCGCGGGCACGGACTCGACGGTCGTGCCCGGGGTGCACTCGCCGAAGTACACGAGGGACATCAGCTCCTCGGCGGGCGCGTCGGCCGGCGGCGGCAGCACGCGATGACGCCCGGACCGCCACCGATCACCCGTCCAACGGGCCATCAGATCACCGATGTTGATGGTGAACGCCTCCGGATCGAAGGGCGCGTCCTCCCAGCCGCCCTCGTCCGTGTAGACCTGCAGCCCGCCCTTCCCGGCCTGCCGGTCGAGGATGGTGACCGTCCCGAAGTCGGTGTGCGGCCCGATCCGGAACTGCCCCGGCTCCGGCTCGCCGACGACCTCGATCCCCGGATACCAGTTGATGTTGAAGCCGTACGTCGGATGGTCCATGTGCCGGGAGAAGAAGTCGGGTTCGAGCCCGAGCGCGTCACCGAGCAGGGTGAGCAGCTCCTTCTCCAGCTCGCCCATCCGGTCGAGATACTCCTCGCACAGCGCCCGCAGCTCGGGCGCCTCGGCGGGCCAGACGTTGGGCGCGTACCACTCGGCGTTGACGATCGGGTCGTCGAAGGGCTCGTGGGTGGCGAAGGACAGCGACTCCTTGAGGTCGGGCGGAGTCTCGGTCCCTTCCGAATACCCGTTGGCCTCGGCCCCGGGCCCCAGCCACCCCCGCCCGCCGACCTTGACGGCGTACCGCTCCTTCACCTCGGCGGGCAGTGCGAAGAAGGCACGGGCCGCCTCCCGGACCCCGGCCCGCAGGGCGGGGTCGACGCCGTGCCCGGTGACCAGCAGGAAACCGGCGGTCTGGAGGGCCTCGTCGACGGTACGGGCGATGGCGGCGCGGGCATCGGGGTCCCCGGAGAGCCAGGGGCGCAGGTCGACGGTCGGGATTCGCGGGGTCGTACGAAGGTCACTCACCGATGTCCTCGTTCCACAGTGCGGGATTGTTCTTGATGAAGTCGCGCATCAGGGCGGTGCACTCGGCATCGTCGAGCAGCACGATCTCGACGCCGTGCTCGGCGAGCCAGTCGTGGCCGCCGTGAAAGGTGACGGCCTCGCCCACGACCACCCGGGAGATACCGAACTGCCGGACCAGACCCGAGCAGTACCAGCAGGGCGAGAGCGTGGTGACCATGGTCGTCCCACGGTACGAACGCTGCCGTCCCGCGTTCCGGAACGCGGCCGTCTCCCCGTGTGTCGAGGGGTCGCCGTCCTGGACGCGCCGGTTGTGCCCACGCCCGAGGAGTGTGCCGTCGGCGCCGAAGAGCGCGGCGCCGATCGGGATACCGCCCTCGGCGAGCCCGGCACGGGCTTCCTCGAGGGCGACGGCGAGCCAGGAGCGGGCCTGTGCCGGATCCAGCTGACGTACCTGATCTCCCTGATCCATAGGTCCACTCTCCTTCGACGGAAACACCGGGGCAACGTGCGGAAAGTACTCTCCGGACATCCCGCAGCAGGACGAAGTGTCAGCGCCCCTGGAGGCACCCGTGCCCGCACTCACCCTCCGTGAAGTCCTGACCCTCGACCCGGTCCGTGCCGCCGAGCCCGAACTCCTCACCGGGGAGGCCGCGTTGGACCGTCCGGTGCGCTGGGTGCACTCCAGCGAGGTGTACGAGGGCGCGAACTTCCTGGACGGCGGCGAACTGCTGCTGACCAACGGTTTCGGCCTCACCGACACGGACGAGGAGGTACGGCGCCGGTACGTCCGTGAGCTGACCGCCCGGGGTGCGGCGGGCCTCGCGGTGGAGATCGGCCGCTCGCTCCCGGCGATGCCGCCCGAGGTGACGGACGAGGCCCGCCGCCTGGGCCTGCCCCTGCTGGCGCTGCGCCGGGTCGTCCCCTTCGTACGCATCACGGAGGCCGCCAACCGCGCGATCGTCGCCCGGGGCCTGTCCGGCCGTACGGTGGTCCGCCCCTGGGGCGACGACCACACCGCCGCCCTGCTCGCCGACCTCGCCGACGCCCAGCCCCTGAACCAGCCCGAGGTCGAGGCCCGCGCGGCCCTGTCCGGCTTCCACCCCGGCCCCGGCGCCCGCCTGATCGGCGTCTCCGTGCACGGGACGCGGGAGGTCGGGGCGGTGGACCGAGCGGTGCGGACCCTGGGCGGGGCGGTGCTGCGGGCGGCGTTCCCGGGGGACGTGCTGGCGCTGGTGGCGGTGCTGCCGGGGGCGGGCGCGAAGACGGCGAGGGGCCGGGACCCCGTACGGGCGGTGCAGGAAGCGTTCCGTACGTCTGCTGCCCCCGGCCTCACCGTGGCCGTGGGCCACGCCGTCGACGCCAGCAGCGGCTGGCTGCGCTGGAGCGAGACGCTGCGCGCGGCCCGTACGACGCTGGAACTGGCCCTGACGGTGCCGCCCCCGGAGCCGAACGCACCCCAGGGCCCCCTGGTGACCTCGTCCCGTGCCCTGGCCCTCGAACGGGAACTGACCCGAGGCGGAGTCGACGCCAACCACGACCGCCTGACCCGCCTGGTCCAGCACACCCTGGGCCCCCTGCTGGCCTGGGAGGCGGCCCACCCCAGCGACCTCGTCCGCACCCTGGAGGTCCACCTCCGCAACGGCTGCTCCCCGACCCGCACGGCGACCCTCCTCCACATCGGCCGCCAGTCCCTCTACCAGCGCCTGGAACGAATCGAGTCCCTCCTGGGCCTGGAGATCGACGACCCGGACCTGCTGGGGGAGCTGCTGACGGCGGCTTGTGCGTGGCGGGTGGTGCGGGGGACCGGGGCGGCGGGGGCGGGAGCGGGGGGCCTGCGGACGGTGGCGTAAAAGCGTGTGAACACCGGGCCGAGCCCACCCAGAATGCCCCTGTGACCCATGCCCACATCCACGCGCACGCCCATGTCCTGTGCGGGTTGGCCGCCAACACCGCCCTGCCGTCCGAGCTGGTCGACCGGCTGATCGAGGTCGCGGCTGCGGACGTCGACTTCGTGGACGACCTCGCCTGCCGTGGGGACCTCAGCCACGCGCAGACGCTCGCGCTGTTCGCACGCGTCCCGGAGGCCGGCGTACTGCTGGCCCGCGAGGGTCGTCTGACGGCCGCCGACGTCGATCCCGTCGCCCAGCCGGACACCGCTCTCGCGCTGCTGGACGAGGGGCGCGGCGAACCGGAGTGGGCCCGGCTCCTCGCGGCGGACCCGTGGGCCGTGCGCCGGGAGCGACTGGCCGCCTGCGCGGGCCTGCCGCCCGATGTGGCCGAGACGCTCGCCGCCGACCCGGACGTGCAGGTCGCCGCGGAACTCGCCCTGTGGACGACGGTTCCGGAGGTCGCCACGAGGCTCGCGGAGCATCCGCACGCCGACGTCCGCCGGGCGCTGGCCTGGAACGAGGCGACGCCACCGGCCGTACTGGCGGCGCTGGTCAGCGGCGAGGGGCTGCCGCCCGCGCGACGGTGCCCGGTCTGCGAGCGTGAGGAGACGCCGTACACGCACGCCCCGGACTGTGACCGGCCCGACTGCGATCTGCCGCCGGGTGCCTCCTGCGACGGCTCCCACGAGTCCACCGTGCACGACATACAGCACGCGGCCCTGCGGAACCCGGCCACGCCCACCGAAGCCGTGGTCGCCTTCGCGGACCACCCGTCGACGATGCTGCGCTGGGCCCTCGCCGAACGCCCCGACCTCCCCCCGGAGGTGAG
This sequence comes from Streptomyces sp. NPDC002156, assembly GCF_053593675.1. Taxonomy (NCBI): domain Bacteria; kingdom Bacillati; phylum Actinomycetota; class Actinomycetes; order Kitasatosporales; family Streptomycetaceae; genus Streptomyces; species Streptomyces sp. NPDC002156. Next base: position 94,595 of record NZ_JBSFDA010000005.1, read on the forward strand.
CCGACGCCTCGCCGCGGACCCCGTGCCGGGCATCCGGGCCGACCTCGCCGGGAACCCCGCGATCGACGAAGCGCTGATGCGCGCTCTGGCCGACGACGAGGATCCGGACGTACGACGCCACCTCGCGCACAACCCGAACGTGCCGCTCGACACCCTCACCCGCCTGGCCGCCACCACGAAACTGGGCGCCGCCCTGCCCCCACGGATCGCGACCGCGTCGACCGCCGAGGTCGAGGAACTGGCCCGCTCGACCGACCCGACCGTACGGATGCTCCTGGCCCTGCGCCGCGATCTGCCCGCCGGGATACGCGACGCGCTGGCCGCCGACCCCGACGCGAAGGTGCTCAAGTCCGTCGCCCCTCACCCGGGCCTCTCCGAGGCACAGCTGCGTGCCATGGTCGACCGGCACGGAGTCCGGGTCCTGGCCAAGGTGGCGACCAACCCGGACGCGTCCGGCGCTCTCCTGGAGGACCTCACCCGCCACCGGCCGCCGGTACAGAAGGCGTTCCGCGAGATCGCCCGACACCCGCACGCGACCCCACAAGCCCTGCTCGCCTGCCTGACGGTCACCGACGTGAGATCCATAGCCGCCGCGCACCCGGCACTGCCGCCCGAGGCCGTCGTGGAGTTGCTCGCAGACGAGGACCGCCAGGTGGTGCGGGCGGCGGCGGGCAATCCGTCGCTGCCGCGCGCGGTGATGCTGGAGCTGATGCCTTAGCCGCTCTCAGAACCCGGGCGGGATCAGGTCCTGGGGCCCGTCAGGGTCGGCCGAGTCCGAGAGCAGCTCCGCGACGCGCAGGGTGCACTCCCACTCCGACAGCTTGCCCTTGATCACCACCAGGTACGACTCCGGGTCGGTGAAGCGGTACACGCGGCGCCGCTTCTCGATGATGTTCTTGCTCGGTACGTATGTGTGGACGGCAGCACGGAGCTCCTCCAGCGCCTGGTCCTTCGTTTCCCGCCCACGGCAGATGAACTCCGTCCGGTGCGACTCACCGTAGAAGTACTCAGCGATCACGACCCAGTTGCCCATACCCACCCCCTCGTCCAGGGTTACCTACCCCTCGACACGCTCGATGTACTCCGCCGGCCAGGCGCCGGTGTCACAGGTTGCCGACAGTTCACGAGGCATGTCCCGTACACCATGAGCACTCTGAACTACCTTGAGGAAACGGGGTGTTGGGGGAGGGGAGAGATCGTGATGTATGCGAGAGCCCGGTTGGTCTGCGGGGCGGTGATGACGTGCGCGACGCTGCTGGCCGGCTGTACGGACGGCGGCGGTGGTCCGGGCGGGGAGACGACGCGGGGGGCGAGCCCGGATGCCGCCCGGAGTGATGGTGACACGGACGCGGTCACCGGCGCCGATGCCTTACCCGCGGCCTCGCCGACCGAACGGGCGGACCCGGCGAAGCAGCCGCACAGCGCGGCCGAGGCGTGGGCGTTCGTCCGGAAGGTGATCGCCGATCCGGAGCTGGTCGGGTCGGGGGCGGCGCCGGGGACGCCGTACGAGAGCGATCCGAACACCTGGGCCGTGCTGGGCGAGAACTGCGCATGGCAGCGGGAGGGGCTGCCGGAGGACGTACTGGCCACGCTCACCCGCCACTTCGAGGTGCCCGCGAGCGGTGCCGAGGGGGCGGTGCGGATGTCGACCACGGTCACGGTGCACCGGACGGCGCTGGACGCCGCCTGGGAGCAGGCCGGGATGCTGGAGGAGGGCGTCGGCTGCCCGGAACAGACCCTGCGGGCGGGTGAGCGGCTGACCGATCTCTCCTCCGTGGCCGTCGCGTGGGGCGAGAGCGGTAACACGTCCAGCGACGACTCGCTGTCGGAGTCGGGCGCGTGCGTCAGCGACACCCGGGGCGGTCCGTACCCCTACTCGTGGACGCAGTCCGTGTTTGGCCCGGTCGTGATCTCCGCGTCCTCGTGCGGAGGGCAGGAGGGCACGTCGCCCGAGTTGGATGTGGCCGTCAGGACGCTGTTGCGGGTGCAGGACGCGATCGGAAGCCCCACCGGGGCCGGCTCGGCCTCACCGGACCCGGCCACCCCCTCCGGCACCCCCTCCGACAGCCCCACCGTCGGGGACAAGAAGGGCGGCGAGTGATGGAGCGTCTCCTTCCCGCCGACCCCTCCCGCCTCGGCGACAACCGCCTGCTGGGCCGCCTGGGAGCCGGCGGCATGGGCGTGGTCTACCTGGCCCGCACCGGGACCGGCGACCTGGCCGCCGTGAAGGTGATCCAGCCCGAGTACGCCGACCAGGCCGAGTTCCGGGCCCGTTTCCGCCGCGAGGCGTCCTCCGCCGGGCAGGTCGACAGCCCGTGGGTGGTACGGGTGCTGGGCGCCGACACGGAGGCGGCGGCGCCCTGGCTGGCCACCACGTTCGTGCCCGGACCCGCCCTGGCCGAGGCGGTCGCGGCCTGCGGACCGCTGCCGGACCGTGCGGTACGGGTGCTGGGCAAGGTACTGGCGCGCGCCCTGACCGCCGTGCACGAGGCGCGCCTGGTCCACCGGGACGTCAAGCCGGGCAACGTCCTGCTCGCCCTCGACGGCCCCCGCCTGATCGACTTCGGCATCGCGCGTCCGACGGCGACCGACGAGACCGAGCTGACCTCGGACAACATGGTGGTCGGCACCCCCGGCTTCCTCTCCCCCGAGCAGGCACGGGCGCAGCGGGTGGGCGCGGCGAGCGACGTCTTCTCGCTGGGGTGCGTGCTGGCGTACGCGGCCACCGGCCGCCTGCCGTTCGGCACCGGCGCGGCGGACGCGCTGCTGTACCGCACCGTGCACGACGAGCCCGAGCTGGACGGTGTGGCGGACACCGAGCTGCGGGCGCTGCTCGGCCGCTGTCTGGCGAAGCAGCCGGAGGAGCGGCCCACGGCCGCCGAGCTGGACGCGGCACTGGTGGAGGACGCCCCGGCCGGCACCGTCGACTGGCTGCCCGACCCGGTCGTACGGATGATCGCCGAACGGTCGGCGGAGATGCTGGCCCTGCCGGGCATCGAGCCCACCGAAGTCCCGCAGGAATCCACGGAGTTCCCGGATTCCCAGGAGCGCCCGGGGCACGGCCGGCGCAGGGTCCTCGCCCTGGGCGGCGGCGCGGCGTTGCTCCTGGCGGGCGGCGGGACCGCGCTGTGGGCGACGCTGCGCGACGACGAGGACACCCCGCGGGCACAGACCGCGAACAGCCCCTGGGTCATCGGCCTCCACGCGGATCTGACGGGCCCGCTGCGGGAGACCGGGCGGGCGCAGGAGCGGGGCGCGCGGCTGGCGGTGGAGCGGTTCAACGCACGTAAGGGCAGGCCGTTCACCCTCGCCCTGCGGACCGAGGACGACCGGGGGGAGCCGGCCCGCGCGGTCCGGGCGGCGCGGCGGCTGACCGGTGCCACCGATGTCCTCGCCGTGCTCGGCCCCACCGGCTACTCCTCGACGCTGGCCGCGCTGGAGGTCTACGACGCCGCCGTGATGCCCCTGCTGACGGTGTCGGAGCTGTCGGCCCGCGCCGCGCAGGCGGGCATCGCCGGCACCGACCCGCGCTCGTACTTCAGGGCCGCGACGCTGTCCGCGTACGGCGCCTTCGCCACCGTCACCGCACTCGGCGAGCGGGGTGTCGGCAAGCTGGGTCTGCTGGGCGACAGGGCGGGCGGGCTGGTCGGCATGGAGTCAGTGCTCGTGACCAGCAGCGCCGCGAGCGGCCGGCTGGAGCTGTACCTGCGCGTGGTGCCCGCCCTCGCGAGCACGAGCGACCTGGCACCCGTCACCGACGACATGCTCGGCCGCGGTGTCGACGGCTTCTACTACATCGGCACTCCCGAACGTGCAACCGCGGTCGCCCGCACCCTCGCCGAGCGGAACTTCACCGGGCCCCGCTACCTCGACGCCGCCTCCGCCACCGGGGCCTTCGTCTCCGGGGCCGGCCGGGCGGCCGAGGGCTGGCAGGCGCTGACGTCGTACATCGGACCCGACGCCGCACCCGTGAGCGCCTTCGCCACCGCCTACCGCAAGCGGTACGGCAGCGCGCCGGGCCCGTGGGCGGCCGAGGCGTACGACGTGACGCGCCTGCTCGCCGACCGGCTCACCGCCCTCGCCCCGAAGGGCGGGAAGCGGCCCACCCGCGACCGGCTCACCCAGGCCCTCGCCGCGGCCCGGTTCACCGGGGTGGCCGCGACCTACGCCTTCGACGACCAGAAGCGGATGAAGCAGCAACTGCTTCACCAGTACCGCGTCCAGAACGGCCGGTTCGCCTATGTGGGCGTCCGGGACCTCACCGGAGACTGATCCGACGCGATCCGACGTGATCCGACGCGACAGGTACTGGAGGAGCTGGACCGATGCGGGCGCTGCACGCGCGGGACCCCGGCGAGCTGGGCGGGCACCGGCTGCTCGCCCGGCTCGGCGCGGGCGGCATGGGCGTGGTCTACCTGGCCCGCACCGCCGACGGGACCCTGGTCGCCCTGAAGGTCATCCGCGCCGAGTACGCCGCCGACCGGGCCTTCCGGGAACGGTTCCGGCGCGAGGCGCGGCTGGCCAGGGGGTTCACCTGCCGCTGGCTGGTGCCGGTCACCGACGCCGATGCCGAGGCACGCGAGCCGTGGCTGGCCACCGCGTTCGTACCCGGGCCGTCCCTGGCCGAGGCGGTGGACGGCCACGGCCCGCTGACGCCGTACGCCGTCACCGCGCTCGGCGCCCGGCTGGCGGAGGCACTGACCGAGGTGCACGGTGCCGGCCTGGTGCACCGGGACGTCAAGCCGGGCAACGTCCTGCTCGCCCTCGACGGCCCCCGGCTGATCGACTTCGGCATCGCCCAGGCCGGCGGTGCCACGGCGCTGACCGAGCCCGGCGCGATCGTCGGCACCCCTGGCTACCTCGCCCCCGAGCAGGTCCGGACCGGTGGCGAGGCGGTCCCGGCGAGCGACCTGTTCGCCCTGGGCTGTGTGCTGGCGTACGCCCTCACCGGGCAGCGGCCCTTCGGCCTCGGCGACCCGGCCGCCGTCCTGTACCGCACCGTGCACGAGGAACCCGACGTACCCGGCCTCGACCGGCTGCCGCTCCCCCTGCGTACGGCGATCACCGGCTGCCTGGCCAAGGACCCCGCCGGGCGACCTACGGCGACCGAACTCGCCCGCGCCCTGCGAGCTGCCGAGCAGCCGACGACGGGCTCAGATCAACCGGCCGATCCCTTTCCTCGGGCCGATCTCCTTCCCCGGGCCGCTCCCGACCACCAGGCCGATCCCCGTCGACCGGCCGATCCCCGTCGACCGGCTGCTCCCGACCACCAGGCCGCTCCCCACCACCAGGCCGACCCCCCTCACCGGGCCGCTCCCGACCACCAGGCCATGCCGCCCCATCAACAGGCGTCCCCCGCGCAGGAGTTCACCCTCACCGCCGCCCTCCCGCCCGACTGGCTCCCCTCCGCCGTACTGCGCCTGGTCGCCGACCGCTCGGCCCGCGCCCTGGACCCGCCACCCCGCCAGAGCGAGCCCCTGGCCCCACTGGAGCCCACCGTCGTCGACGAGGGACGCACGCCCTCCCGGCGCCGGATGCTCGCCATCGGCGGCTCGGCCGTCGCGGTCCTCGCCGCGTCCGGCACCGGCACCGCGATCGTCCTGACGAACCGTCAGAAAACCGCACAGGGTGGCGCGGCGCTGAACCTGCCCACCTATGTCATCGGCTTCCAGGCCGCCCTGACGGGTGATCAGAAAGAGGTCGGACTGGCGCAGGAGCGCGGCGCCCGGCTCGCCGTGGCCGCCCACAACGCCCGCAAGGACACCCGCTTCCGGCTCGCCCTCACCTCGTACGACGACCGGGGCGAGGCCGGGCGGGCGAAGGCAGGGGCCCGCGAGCTGCTCGCCGAGCGGTCCCTGTGCGCGGTGATCGGCCCCACCACCGTCGCCGCCGCCCGCGTGGCGGTCCCCCTGTACGGGGAGGCGTCCACGCCGGTCCTGCTCGTCTCGGCCGACTACGACGCGCTGGGGCTGTCCGCGGCCACGGAACGCACCCTCTGCGTGACCACGGCCCCGAGCAGGTACCGGACCACACCGGTGCTCGCCTACCTGACCTGGGTCCACAAGGTCGAGCGCACCGCCGTCGTCCAGGACCAGGCCGCGGGCGAGACGGCCGCCGACCTCGCCCGCGACCTGCGCGAGACACCGCCCAGTGAGGGCACCACCACCGTCCACCCGGTGGCGTCCGGCACGGACGACTTCGGCCCGGCCGTCGCCGCCGCGCTGGCCACGCGCCCCGAGGCCGTCGTCTACGCGGGCACCTCGCCGACCCGGGCCGCGGCCTGTGCCCGCGCGCTGGCCACCGCGGGTTTCACCGGTCCCCGGGTGACCTTCGAACCCGTCATGCGCCCGGCTTTCCCGGAGGCCGCGGGCGAGGCCGCCGAGGGCTGGGTGTCGGGGGCGCCCTACAGCGAACCGCAGTCGTCGGACAGCAAGGCCGCCCGGGCCTTCACCGCCGCGTACCGCGACCGCTACGACGCGCCTCCCGCCCGCTGGGCCGCCGAGGCCTATGACGCGGTGGGTCTGATCGCCGCTTCCCTGAACGCCAACGGCGGCGGCGCCGGCATCACTCCCGGGCAGGTCGCCGAACGCCTCTTCAAGCTCACCTACGACGGTGTGGCCAAGCCCATCCGCTTCAACCAGGACATCACCCACGGCCTCAGACCCGAGAACACGAGCTTCCTGTACCAGGTCGAGGACGGAGAGTTCCGCTTCCTCGGCCGGTACGACCAGGTGAGCTGACCGGCGCCGTTCCGTAGACCGTCACCCCCGCTGCTCGACGTACTCGATGTACTCCGCCAACCGCCCCGCCCCCGCCAGCATCGCCCGAGTACGCCCCGCCAGCGCCTCCCCGCGTGCCTCGACCGCCGCTCGCAGTGCCTCCGTGCTGCCCTGCTGACGCAGTTCTTCCAGTACCGGGCGGATCTGGTCGAGGAGGTAGTGGCTGCGGCGGAGCGTCTGGATCAGGCGGGCGTCACGGACGTCGTCCGGCCCGAACTGCCGGTAGCGCGTGCCGCGTTCGCGGTCCGGGGTGAGCAGCCCCGCCGCCTCCCACACCCGCAGCGCGGACGTCCGTACGCCGAGCAGCGCGGCCAACTCACCGATCCGCAGGTCGAGGTCGGCCGTACGGGGCGTCGCCGCCGGAGTGCGCCCTGTGGCCAGCGCCTCCAATGCCTCGCGTGTCGCCCGCAGCGCCGTCCGCTGCTCGTGCAGTCCGGCGTGCGCCGCGTCGACGAGCGCGAGGGCGCCCGGTACGTCACCGTCGTGCAGGGTGCGCATGACGGCGGTCGCCGCCAGGGGCCCGTACCCGGGTTGCAGGGCCCGGTACGTCAGCAGCGCGCGCCGGTGCACGTCCCCGAAGACGCGGTATCCCGACTCCGTCCGCGCCGCCGGGGGCAGGACGCCCGCGTCCTCGTAGTTGCGGATCTGCTGCGTCGACAGTCCCGACAGCCGGGCGAGGTCGACGGGACGGAGTCGCGGCTCGTGGTTCATCACGGATTTGAAGCTTAGGGGCAGTGCGGCCCGGTGTTTCTGCCTAAAAGTCTCAACAGGAACTTCAATGAAAAACTTGAAGGTATGGATGAAGACACGGTTGACCGAAGTTCCGTGATGCACATCAAAGGTGCCCGTCTCCACAATCTCAAGAACGTCTCGCTCGCGATCCCGAAGCGGAAACTGGTCGTCATGACCGGTCTCTCCGGTTCCGGCAAGTCCACGCTCGCACTCGACACCCTCCACCGGGAGAGCCACCGGCAGTACATGGAGTCGTGGGGCGTGGCGACCGCCGGTGTCAGCCGGCCCTCCGTCGACTCGATCACCGGTCTGTCCCCGTCGGTCAGCGTCGACCAGCGCCCGGCCGGACGCGGCCCGCGCTCGACGGTCGGCACCGCGACCGAGGTCTTCACCTATCTGCGGCTGCTGTGGTCCCGGATCGGCGTACGGCCGTGCCCGAGCTGCGGGGAGCGCGTCCCTCTCGCGGACTGTCCGCGCTGCTCCGCCTCCGTGCCCGAACTCGCCATGGGCTCCTTCTCCTTCAACAAGCCCGCCGGTGCCTGCCCGTCCTGCACGGGGCTCGGCGAGGTGATCCGGGTGGAGGTACGGACCCTGGTGGACGAGGAGTCGAGCGTCGCCGCCGGTGCGGTGCGGGGCTGGCCCCGCCAACTCGTCGAGCGGAACGTGCGGTTGCTGTTGGCGGCGGCCCACCACTACGGCCTCACCTTCGACGGGGACACCCCGGTAGCCGAACTACCCCCGGAGACAAGGGACTTGCTCCTGTACGGCGTCGAGTCACCGGAGTTCCGCAACCGTTTCCCCGCTGTCGAGCCCCCGGCCACCGTCTCCGCAGGCCGTTTCGAGGGGGTCGTCACCGCGTTCATGCGGCGCTACGCCGACCGTATCGACGACACCGACTACCGGCAGAAGGCCGAGCGTTCGATGGTGAAGGAGGTCTGCGGGGAGTGCGAGGGCACCCGGCTTCGTGCCGAGAGCCGGGCCGTCACCGTGCATGGCCTCGGGATTGCCGACGCGGCCCGGCTGCCGATCACCGAACTCGCCGACTGGGTCGGGCAGTTGAAGTCGCATGCCGCCGGCGACGAGTGGCGGTTCGCCGAGCCCGTCGTGGCCGACCTGGAGGAGCGGGTACGACGGCTCGTCGACACCGGGGTCGGCTATCTGACCCTCGACCAGTCGAGCACCAGCCTCTCCGCCGGGGAGTCACAGCGGCTGCGCCTGGCCGCGCTGCTCGGCTCGGGCCTCACCGGCATGCTGTACGTCCTTGACGAGCCGACCATCGGACTGCACCCCGCCGACACCGCCCGCCTCGTCGACGTACTGCGCCGCCTGCGGGACCTGGGCAACACGGTCCTCGTCATCGAGCACGACCTGGATGTGCTGTGGGCCGCCGACCACGTCGTCGACATCGGTCCGGGCGCGGGCCGGGACGGCGGCCGGGTCGTCGCCTCGGGGACCCCGGAGGAGGTGGCGGCGACGGAGGGATCGGTCACCGGGGCGTATCTGTCGGGACGGCTCCAGCACCCCGTACGCAAGGAACGTCCTTCTACGGATGCGGAGTTGGTGATCCGCGGGGCGCGCGCCCACAACCTCCGGGACGTCACCGTACGGATTCCGCTCGGGCGGCTGGTGACGGTCACCGGGCCGTCGGGGTCGGGCAAGTCGACGCTGATATTGGATGTGTTGGGGCGGGCGGCACATCAACGCCTGGACCCGGCAAGGGCATTGCCGGTGTCGCCGGGGGAGCACGACGACATCGAAGGCTGGGAGCACTTGGACAAGGTCGTGACGATCGACCAGGAGCCGATCAGCCGCCTGCCGCGCTCGAACGCGGCGACGTACGCGGATGTGTTCACGCCGGTGAGGGAGCTGTTCGCCGCGCAGGACACGGCAAGGTCCAAGGGGCTGACTCCCGCCTCCTTCTCCTTCAACGTGCCGGGCGGGCGCTGCGAGCGGTGCGAGGGCGCCGGTGTGCTCGCCGTGCACATGCACTTCCTGCCCGCGGTGGAGGTGCGGTGCCCGGGCTGCCGGGGCCGCCGCTTCCGGAGTGAAGTACTGGCGATCCGCTACGACGGGTACGACATCGCCGAGGTGCTGGCCGCCACGGTGGACGAGGCGCTGACCGTCTTCCGGGGCGTACGGCAGGTCGCCGCCCGGCTGCAACGGCTCTCGGACGTGGGCCTCGGCTACCTCCCCCTCGGCCAGCCGGCCACCACCCTCTCCGGAGGCGAGGCCCAACGCCTCAAGCTGGCCAAGGAGTTGGGCCGCCGCGCGACCGGACGCACCCTCTACCTCCTCGACGAACCGACCACCGGCCTGCACGCCGCCGACACCGCCCGCCTGCTCGACGTACTCCAACGACTCGTCGACGCGGGCCACTCGGTCGTGACGATCGAGCACAACCTCGACGTCATGCGCGCCTCCGACTGGCTCGTCGACCTCGGCCCGGAGGGCGGTGCCGGGGGCGGGCTGGTGGTGGCGGAGGGGACGCCGGAACAGGTCGCGGAGGTGGGTGGCTCTTTGACGGGTGGGTTTCTTCGGAGTACCTGATTCCTGGGTGGCGGGGTCCGGTGATCACGGAGGATGGCTTCGAACGCTTCCTGGGGGAGGGGCAGTTGCAGTTGATGCGTCGGGTGGGCTCGTTACGGCCGTTGGCGTCGCTGGCTCTGGGCTTTGTCTCCTTGTTTCTGCTGGGGGTGACGTACAAGTGCAACGCCGACTACGACCTCGTGCCGGTGTGGGTCAACCCGGGGATCGTCGTTCTGGGGGTGCTGGTCGTCGTGTGTGGGGGCCGGTGTGTGGTCGGCGGCGACTGGGGCACGTCGCTGACGGTGTCAGTGGTGGGGACCGTGGCGGCCGAGGGTCTGGACGGGGGTCGCGTCGGGGCGGGTCCACTGGGGGACCGGGCGGCTGGTCGGGCCCCAGGAGGCGTTTCCGTCGGCGTCCGAGCGCCAGGACCAGCACGGGACGTTCCCCTCGGGCCAGCCGTCGGGCTTGTCCTCCCAGGCCTCGCCGCGGCCGTACGGTGTCATGTCGAGCAGGCCCAGGGAACCGTTGGCCCGCTCGGTGCCACGGCCTGTCGTGGAGTAGGTGAGGAACACGCGGTCGCCGTCGCGCAGGTAGGAGGTGAGGTAGCCCATGTCGCCGCCGGCCGGGCCGGCCACGTCGCGTACCGAGTACCAGGGCTGGGTGTACCCCATGAACTCGACAAAGTCGGCGACCTCGTCCCACGGGCCCGTCGTCACGACGGCGAAGGACACGCCCCGGGCGTTGAGGTAGACGGCGTCCTTGAGGTGCCAGGCCGTGGTGGTGCAGCCCTCGCACTGGCCCTGGTGCGGCGCGCCGTCGTACCACATGTGCTTGTAGACGACGAGTTCGTCGCGGCCCTCGAACAGGTCCAGGAACGGGACCGGGCCGTCGGGCCCGACGACCTCGACCGTCCCGTCGAACTCCACCATCGGGAGTCGGCGGCGGGCCGCGGCAATGGCATCGCCCTCGTGGGTGTGCGCCTTCTCGCGGACCAGCAGCTCGTCACGGGCGGCCTGCCAGGTCGCCAGGTCTGTGACGGGCGGGCGCCCCGGCAGAGCTGCTGCGGTGGCGGTCGGGTCACTCGGCGTGTTCGTCATGGTGTCCTCCGTACGTACTCCAGCGACGGTCACCACAACAGACTCTGCACCCGGCCGAAACTCATCGCGACCCGGCCCTACGCCTGCGGTTCCAGTACGGAGTAGTCGGCGAAGCAGCGGCGGTAGCGGGTGTGGCGGGTCTCCTGGGTGTGCAGCCGCTGCCATTCCTCGACCTCGGCCGGGTTCGCGTGCCGTCCTGACACGGCCCCGCAGTCGTGCTCGTCGCCCGAGACGCAGCGCGCTTCGTACTCGGGCTCGGCGGAGCCGTCCTGGACGATGGAGTACGGCACGTACCGGAAGATCCGGCGGCGAGGCTTCTCCGCACCTTCCCCATTGCCGGTGTGCTCCTGTCGCTGGTGGCGGCGGAGCAGCACGTTGGCGTCGGCCTCGCGGCTGCGGTCGGCCTCGGTCCGGGCGGTGCGCCGCATCTCGGCCAGCTCGTCGCAGGTGGCGCAGCCCGGGACGGGTACGGGAGGTGACGGATAGATCGTGGCGGGCAGCAGGCTGAGCCCCGAGTGGTGGATGGCCGCGCGCCGGCTCGCCCTCAGCTGCTCCTCCAACGTCGTTGTCCCCGGCTCGATTTGCTGTTCGTCGGTCATGCGCCAACTCCGTACGTGCGTCACCGCTTGTCATTACTCTGGGTGTACTGAGCGTGGCTGAGGGGAACGGTCCGTTTCAACGCCTGAGGCGTGCGAACGGGGCACTGGCACATGAGGGCACACGAGGAGGACGCGTGGCGCGACGAAACGCTGAGGACGGTTCCGGGACGGGAGTCAGCAACGCCGCCCTGTTCGGCGAGGTGTTACGTCACTTCCGCGAGGCCGCGTTCCTGACGCAGGCGGCTCTGGCCCAGCAGATCCCGTGCGACCGGTCCCACGTGGCGAAGGTGGAGGCGGGGATCAGCGTCCCGCAGGACACGTTCGCGAAGATGTGCGACGAACTGCTCGGTACGGGTGGGGTGTTGCTTCGGTTGTGGAAGAAGGTGGACTGGTATCCGGAGGTTCAGCATCCGGACTGGTTCGAGCGGCGGGCGAGGATGGATAGGGAGGCGGTGGCCCTCCGGGAGTATCAGGAGCAGGTCATCCCCGGCTTGTTGCAGGCTCCGGGCTACGCGCACGCCCTGTTCTCCCAGATTTCGACAGGGAACGAGGTGGAGGAACGCGTCCGGGCCCGGTTGAGTCGCCAGCCGCGCTTCCTGGCGGACGACGGCCCGCTGTACGTCGCTGTCCTGGACGAGAGCTGTCTGCGCAACGCGGTAGGGAGCCCGGAGGTCATGCGCGACCAGTGCGCGCATCTGCTGGGTGTCGGGCAGCGCCCCAACATCCGTATCCAGGTGGTCCCGACGGGCCTTTTCGGGCTTGTTCCGCCGAAGAGCTCCATGTCCCTGATCGACCTCCCCGGCGAGCGGTGGGTGTACTCGGAGTCGCTGAGCCAGGGCCACTTCACCAATGATCCAGCCGATTACGCGCGGCACAGCCAGACCTATGATGTGCTCAGGGCGGACATTCCGTCGGCCCGCGAATCCGCCGCTCTGATCAGCGACGTGATGGAGGGTTACGAGCATCATGCACAGGCACGCACTCGACACGGCGACCTGGATCAAGAGCAGCTACAGCGGCAACGACGGCGGCAACTGCATCGAAGTGGCCCCCGGATTCCCCGGCGTCGTCCCCGTCCGTGACAGCAAGGTGGCTCCCGAGGGTCCCGTGATCGTCGTAACCCGGGCCGCCTGGGCCGAGTTCGTGGCGTTCACGTCTCACTGACTCAGCCCTTAGGGCGGGCAGTCCACTCCTTGATCTCATCCGCGACCTCGCGTACGTCCAGCCCGTCACGGGCAATCCGCTCGGCCAGGTCCCCGGCCTGTTTGAAGTCTGCCGTCACCACGGACCCTGACGTCGTCAGGTACGCGGCGGCCACCACCGCGCCGAACAGCTCGTTGGCGTACTCCAGCGCTGGGCACCGGATGAGCTGGTGCATGAGCGCTGCCGCCCGATGGTGCACCTCGGCGTACACGGGCCTGTCCATCACCTTGTCGGCGTGCCGGGCCACGGCGGCCTGAAGAGTGCCGAAGTCGGTGACGTCTGGGTCACCGGGCAGGCTGCGGTGAGCGAGGTCGAGCAGCCACGCACGGTCGATGTGCAGGATCACGCGGCGTCCTGCCCGCGCGTCTCGTCCTGGGCGGGCGCGGGGTGGCCGAACTTCTCGGCGAAGTGGGGACCCCACGCGTCCATGAAGTGCGCCCCGGCCTCGAGGAACCGATGCCTTATGTCGTTCGCCTCGTCGGCGAGCACCTGGCGGGCGTAGTCGGTCACCTCCATGCCGGCCGCCGCCGCGCGCTCCTCGATCCCGGCGTACACCTCGTCGTCCACACGCACGTTGATCTGCTTCTTCGCCATGGGCCAAGCGTAGCGGCTTCTACGCGCCGCTACAGTGGGTTGGATCAATCTCAGCGATACGGGTTTTCCCACTGGGCCCCAAGGCCGGTGAGCGGGCTAGCCAACGGGGCGGCGGTAGCGCAACTTGTTGAGGGAGGCCCCACCGGTGGTGTCCTCCACGGCTGCGCCGTCTGCGCGCCAGTCAGCGGCTTCGTAGAAGCGCCGGGCGCGTTCATTGTCTTCCAGGACCCACAAGGTGGCTTGCGCGTAGTCAGCCTGTCCGAGAGCCGTCAACGTGGCCAGCATCAACTGCTTCCCGACCCCAGTGCCCCAGACCTCAGGCATCACGTAAAGCGTGCCGATTTCCGCGATGACAGGGGACTCCTGAGACGGGCCGAAACCTGCAAGTCCGACGATCCCCGCCTCGGTTTCGGCCACCAGTACTCCCGACGAGGGCCATCGTGTCTCCGCGATGCGTGTCTTCCACTCTGGCTCTTCGCGGCTTGGGTCCATGGCGTCGAGGTAGTGCTGAGGAACAAGACTGGCAAAGGCCGCCTGCCAGGAGCGCACGTAAACACCGGCGACCGCTGATGCGTCTTCAGGCCACGCCTGTCGAGTCTGCATGGCCGTCATTCTTCAAGTCCCGTCAATCCGAGCCAAGTTCTTTTCCCGAGGGCGATGCCGAGTGCTCGGCTGTCTGTTGCAGTAGCGCCCGTACGGAGTCCGCGTAGCGCATCGCGGTCTTCTCATTGAGCCCGAACACCTCGGCGAGGTGAAGCGGATCGGGCCCGTGGACCATGGCCCTTCGAGCTGCCGGTCGAGGCGGAGCCGCTCCGGCGTCGCGTCCTGTCCGCGCATCGCGGCGCTGATCCAATGGTTGCTGGCCCTGCCGGTCGTGTTGGCGGGAAGGCAAACGGGACAGCTTCGAGGACGTCCTGCTGATCTCCGAGGTCGTCTCGACCTCCTCCGCGCGCAAGGACTACGACGATTTGGACCCAGTCCGTCTCCTCGGCGGTCTGTGCGTCCGCGTGGAGGGCCGCGATGGCCGCCTGGGCCTGGAACTCGCCCAGGCGGTCCCGGGAGAGAGCCGTCTGGAGGATCGCCACGCCCTCGGCGATCGTCTTCGTGTCCCAGCGCGTTCGGTCCTGTTCGGCGAGTGGCACCAGGTCCCCGTCGGGGGTTGTCCGGGCCGCGCGCCTCGCGTTGTGGAGCAGCATCAGGGGGGCGAGATTCCGCAGGCGTCTGATCGTGTCGTCAACATCGGCCAGCCCTCGCTGGGGGATGGGTAGACGGGCAGGCGTTCCGTCGGCAGTGCCCCCGGTTCGAGGAAGACGTTGTAACCGTGCCCAGAGGGTCGAGAGCGGCCGGCATCCAGCTCCGGTCCCTTGCGCTCGTCGTCGCTGGCCATGGCGTCCCGGGCCTCGATGCATGCCGACTGGATGTCAGGTGCGGTGCAAGTTTGCGATGAGGTCGTCGAACATGGCGATCGTATTCTCCTCGTTGAGCGCCCTGTTCTCCAGATCCTCGAAGCACTCCTGATAGGCCACCAGGTGCCGGTTGTCGTGGAATGGCGGCAGGTTCGGATACTCGACTGTGCGGAATGGCCTTCGTGAGCTCACCGCGGGGCAGTCGGATGACGCAGGGGGATTTGGTGTCGACGGTCGACGTGCAGGGATTCTGGAAGCCGTCTGTAACAGAGCGCTGGGCGGGACGACGCCCTCTGTGGTGGACGGCCGGCCCGACAGGGGAGCTTGCTGTTCTGCTCGTCCATCGGCAGTACCTACGCCGAAGTCGCTACGGCAAGGGTTGGGTGGGATGGATCCCGCAGGTCCCATTCGATGCGGTACTCGTGATTCGCCAGGCTGACGGGTCGATTCAACGTCGACCGCTCAAGGACGTGCCGGTCAGGCCGAGCCACATCGCACTTCTCCCGGAGTCCCGACTCCTCATAGCAAGCGGTCGAGCGGGCAAGGAGGAGTCTGGACAGTGGAGCCCGAACGCTGTGGTGTTCTCTCTGGAAAGTGGTGACCAAGAGGCCACCTTCTGCATCGGTGACGACATCCCTGTTCTGGCGACCGATCGAGGGGGATCGATCTGGACGGCTTACGGAGACGAAGGCATCTACGGAGGGCATCCGGAGTCGGCAACCGGTCTTGCCGGCTGGAGTGCCGAAGGCCAGGCAACCTGGGCTCCGGGAGGTCGTCTTCCTGACGTGCCGTTGGAAGGATGCACCGCTGCCACCGAGGGGGACCGGGTCTGGCTGATCTGGTATTCCGGCAGTCGGCGGGGTGGCACGTTCTTGACGCGGATCACCCCGTCGACCGGTGAGGTGACCAGTTGGCCCAGCCCCGTACGTCACCCGGACGGGTTCGCCGTGCGCGGCCGGCGAGCAGTCCTGACCAGGCGCGTTCACAACCAGCGGTCAACCGAAGTGGTGCGAGCTGAGTTGGATGGTGATGCCTGGAGTGTGACCGAGCGGCGCAAGATTCGAGTACCTGGACGGGTGGTCATGCGCTGCGGTCAGGGTCGTGAGGGTTTTCTGTGGCTTCGCGCCGGCGACACGTGGCTTCGCATCGAAGCCTGACAGCAGCCGAGGGCGCTGATTTCCGCACGGGGCATACCGGTGGCGAAGATCGCTGAGGTGTCGTTCGCCAGCCACGACTGGGTCCGCGATGTGATCCACGACTTCAACACGGACGGTTTCGACTCGCTGTATCCGAACTGCAGGGGCGGTCGGCCAAAGACGTTCACCCTTGGAAATCGTGCCCGGAAGTCACCCGGGCGTCCCGGAGCCTGACGTGAAGTCACGGTTCTGTCGGGCCCAGGGGCGGGGGGTTTACCGAGGGGCGCACGGTGTACATAGTGAGTCCTGCGTGCGCCCCGGCAGGTGCATGCGGAGGGGGAAAACCGTGGTGCGCTACGTTCACCATCAATTGTCGGCGGTCGTCGAGGTGGGGATCGCCACGGCCGTCACCGCGCCTGTGGTCATCGCCCTGCGTGGGCTGCCGCAGACTGGCAGCGGAGAGGTGTTTCTCGCGCTGTGGCTTGTAGTGGTCATGGCGCTGATCGGCCTGCAGGAGGTTTTGACCCGGTCGTGGTGGCTGGGCGGCGAGAAGCGCGATTTCGAGAGCGCGCTCCCCCTGACCGACCCCGAGGCGATACTCCCCGTCCCGCGTGAGTCCATGCGCCGCAGCTTCCACGGATCCTTCATCGTCACCGTCGGACTGCCGATCCTGCTTTTCGGCCTGCTCTGGGACCCCTGGGGCGTCGCTTGGGGGGTTGTGTTCATACCGGAGCGGTTCGTCAAGGGCGTGTACGTGTCCTTCTGGGAGCGACGCCACGGCATATTCCTGTGGCTCGGCAGGGTCGAGGAACAACCCCTGGGAAAGGACCAGCGCCTGTATTCGTCGCCGCGAATCGCGACGCCCGGATGAGTTACCGGTCGGCGTTGAGGCGGGCCGCCTGGCGGGTCAGGTGGTTGCGTTCGGCGAGGTTGGGGGCCTTTTGGGCTGCCTCGGCGTACAGGCGGGCTGCCGTTTTCGTGTCGCCGTCGCGTTCGTGCAGGTAGGCCGCCGCTGCTGTGCGGCGGGGTAGCGAGTCGTCCAGTTTCGCCAGTGCTGCCAGGCCCGCGCGGGGTCCGTCCGCCTCGCCCACCGCTACCGCGCGGTTGAGGAGAACCACCGGGTTGTCTGTCAGGCGGGCCAACTCGTCGTACCACTCCACGATTTGGACCCAGTCCGTCTCCTCGGCGGTCTGTGCGTCCGCGTGGAGGGCCGCGATGGCCGCCTGGGCCTGGAACTCGCCCAGACGGTCTCGGGAGAGGGCCGTCTGGAGGATCTCCACGCCCTCGGCGATCGTCTTCGTGTCCCAGCGGGATCTGTCCTGTTCCGCCAGTGGTACCAGTTCCCCGTCGGGGGTTGTCCGGGCCGCGCGCCTCGCGTGGTGGAGCAGCATCAGGGCCAGCAGGCCCGCGACCTCGGGGTGGTCGATCGCGGTGGCGAGCTGGCGGGTGAGGCGGATGGCCTCGGCGGCCAGGTCTATGTCGCCGGAGTAGCCCTCGTTGAAGACCAGGTAGAGGACGCGCAGCACGGTGGCGACGTCGCCGGGCTGGTCGAGCCGTACGCCGGACACCGTGCGCTTGGCCCGGCTGATGCGCTGCGCCATCGTCGCCTCGGGGACCAGGTAGGCCTGGGCGATCTGGCGGGTGGTGAGTCCGCCGACCGCGCGGAGTGTGAGGGCCACCGCCGAGGAGGGGGTGAGGGACGGGTGGGCGCACAGGAAGTACAGCTGGAGTGTGTCGTCCTGTGCCGGGGCGGGGCCCGGCGTCGGCTCCTCGTCCACGCGGTCCTCGCGTCTGCGGCGGGCCGTGTCCGCCCGGGTCGCGTCCAGGAACCGGCGCCACGCCACCGTGACCAGCCAGCCCTTCGGGTCCCGGGGCGGGTCGGCCGGCCAGACGCGGATCGCCTCCACCAGCGCGTCCTGTACGGCGTCCTCGGCCGCCGCGAAGTCTGCGCCGCGGCGGACGAGGACGGCGAGGACGTTCGGGGTGAGGCTTCGGAGCAGGGCCTCGTTCATCGACGGGTTCGATTTCGATGAGGTGGACGGGGTCATTAGTGCGGGCACTCCGGGATGGTGGGAGGCGCGGCCAGGAACGGGCGTACCTCCAGCCACTCGTGGATCGGCTTGCCGCCCGCTCCGGGGGCGGCCGACAGCTCCCCGGCCAGTTCGACGGCACGGTCGTAGGTGTCGACGTCGATGATCATCCAGCCGGCGATCAGGTCCTTGGTCTCCGCGAACGGGCCGTCGGTGACCGGCGGGCGCCCCTCACCGTCGTACCGGACCCACGCCCCCTCGGGGGCCAGCGCCTCACCGTCGACGAACTCGCCCGTCTTCTCGAGCCGGTCCGCGAAGTCCCGCATGTACTGGATGTGCGCCGTGATCTCGTCCTGCGTCCACTGGTCCATGGGCACGTCGTTGACGGCGGCCGGGGCGCCTCGGTAGTGCTTGAGCAGCAGGTACTTGGCCATGGTGTGTCTCCTGGGATGTGCTGGTGCGGCCCATTCTGGTCGCGTTCACACCGGGGACGGAGCGGGACGCGGGTTCTCGACATCGTCGGCTAACTTTTCTTGGGACTTTTCTCGGGACTTTTTTTGGCGCTGTTCCGGGGCGCTATCTTTGGCCCTCTCTGGCTTCGAGGGATCGAGGGAGACACCATGCTCAGGCCCAGGCCGCTGGGGCCGCTGGACAGGACCGCCGTGGACGGCGGCCCCGCGGGGCGGCAGCGGGACGGGCGGGCCTGCGGCGGCCCCGAGGCCTGGGTACGGACTCTGCAGAGGTCCGCGGGGAACGCGGCGGTGACCCGCGCGATCGGGCAGGCCCGGGGCCAGCAGGCCGCCGTACAGACCGTCGTACAGCGGAAGTGGCCGGGGCCGAACGCCGCCGACCGGCATCACACCGACGATCCGACCGCGCATCCCGAGTGGGCCATGTACCGCACGCTGATGACGGACGCGGGGTTCTCCGCGAACGTCGTGGAGAACCTGTGGTCGCTCCTGGTCGGCGGGCTGCGGGAGCAGGAGACGATCAACTCCGCGTCGGCGGACCCCTCGCTCACCAGGACGGAGCGTCGGCTGCGGCGCGAGGGCAACGACTGGTACCAGCAGGCGATCGAGATGCTGCGCGAGAACAGCGGCTTCACGACGCCGAGGATGGCGCTGTGGTCCGGCGGGTTCGACGTGTGCAAGTACGCGCAGTCCAAGGGCTACACGCCGATGGAGTTCACGCGGGCCGGGAGGGTCTTCAACGAGCTTGAGTTCCACAGGAATTGGGGCTTGCAAGGTCCCTTGTGGAACGCCCTGTCGAAGTTCTACGCCGCCCAGGCGACCGGCCCGGTCCACATCTTCCTGCGCAGCTACAGCCCGGACAGCGTCCTCATCGGGCAGGAGGTTCCGCAGCTGCGGCAGCTCCAGCGGATCCACCCCGAGGTCGAGCTGATCTGGCATCCCCTGTACACCGATGAACAGGGGCGGATCAGGGAGGTCTCCCGGGACAGGGAACTCGTCGACGACGCTCCGTACGCCAACCGGGACACGTGTGTGGCGGTGCTCTACGACTACCTCATGTACCGCCACGACGAGGGCAACGGGCATGCGGCGCGCTCCTATCAGGAGATGCAGTCGGACCTGTCGAAGAACGTCAACCCCGGTCCAAGCAAGTAGCCGGCCTCAGCAAGTAGCCACTACTTCACTTCGCGTCGCGGTCGAACAGTGACTTGGACCAGTAGTAGCCGAGCGCGGCCAGTACCAGGCACCAACTCACCGCGATCCAGCCGTTGTTGCCGATCTCCGTGCCGAGGAGCAGGCCGCGCAGGGTCTCGATGGCCGGCGTGAACGGCTGGTACTCCGCGACCGGCTGGAACCAGCCCGGCATCGCGTCGATCGGCACGAACGTACTGGAGATCAGCGGCAGGAAGATCAACGGCATCGCTGTGTTGCTGGCCGCCTCGGGGTTCGGGCTGGACAGGCCCATCCCGACCGCGATCCAGGTCAGCGCCAGGGCGAACAGTACGAGCAGTCCGAACGCGGCCAGCCATTCCAGGGCCGTCGCGTCGGTGGAGCGGAAGCCGATGGCCACACCGACGGCGCCGACCAGGACCAGGCTGGCGAGCACCTGCAACACGCTGCCGACGACGTGCCCGATGAGCACGGACCCGCGGTGGATCGCCATCGTACGGAAGCGGGCGATGATCCCCTCGTTCATGTCCATGGAGACGGACACGGCCGTGCCGATCGTGGTGGAGCCGATGGTCATCAGCAGGATGCCCGGGACGAGATACGCGATGTAGGCGGAGCGGTCCGACCCGCCATCCCCGATGCCGCCGCCTCCGATGCCCGCGCTCATCGCGCCGCCGAAGATGTAGACGAAGAGCAGGAGCAGCATGACCGGTGTCAGCAGCAGGTTCAGGGTGAGCGACGGGTAGCGGCGGGCGTGGAGCAGGTTGCGGCGCAGCATCGTGTTCGAGTCGCGGACGGCGAGGGCGAGGGCAGTGCTCATCGGACGTTCTCCTTGGACGGGCTTGACTGGTTGGGGACTTTGGCGGCTGGGCCGGTCAGGGCGAAGAACACGTCGTCCAAGTCCGGGGTGTGCACGGTCAGTTCGTCCGCCTCGATGCCGGCCGAGTCCAACCAGTCGAGCAGGGAGCGCAGTTCGCGCTGGCTGCCGTCGCTGGGGATCTGGAGGGCGAGTGCCTCGTCGTCGCGGGTGACCTCGCGCAGGGTGGTGGCGGCGGAGCGGTAGGCGTCGGGGTCGGTGAAGCGGAGGCGGACATGGCCGCCGGGGATGAGGCGCTTCAGTTCCTCGGCGGTGCCCTCGGCGGCGATCCTGCCGTCGTTCAACACGGCAATGCGGTCGGCGAGTTCGTCGGCTTCTTCGAGGTACTGGGTGGTGAGGAAGACCGTCACCCCGTCCGCGACCAGCCCACGGATGATCTGCCACATGGTGTGCCGGGAACGCGGGTCCAGGCCCGTCGTCGGCTCGTCGAGGAAGATGATCCGGGGGCTGCCGACCAGCGTCATGGCGATGTCCAGGCGGCGCTTCATACCGCCGGAGTAGGTGGAGGCGGGCTTGGTCGCGGCCTCCGTCAGATCGAAGCGCTCCAGCAGCTCGGCGGCGACCTTCCGCCCTTCCTGCTTGGGCAGGTGGTGCAGGTCGGCCATGAGGAGCATGTTCTCCTCGCCGGTGATCAGGCCGTCCACGGCGGAGAACTGTCCGGTGACGCCGATCGCGGCCCGCACCCCGTCCGGTGACGTGGCGATGTCGTGGCCCGCGACCTGGGCCTGTCCGGCGTCGGCGGTGATGAGGGTGGAGAGGATCTTGACGGCGGTGGTCTTGCCGGCGCCGTTCGGGCCGAGCAGGGCGAAGACGGACCCGGTGGGGACGCGCAGATCGATGCCGTCGAGGACGGTCTTGTCGCCGTACGACTTGCGCAGACCGACGGTGGAGATGGCGGCGGCGGTCGCACTGGGCGTATTGGATGCATTGGACGTGGGCATGACAGATGAAGGCATGTGGCCCTCCTGGGAGAAGGCTGAAGTGGTGGGAGTGGAGCGGGAGTTGGAGGTGCTGGAGGTGCTCAGGCCTTGGCGCGGCGGACGTCGATGTTGCCGTACCGGGTGCGGGCGCGGATCCTGACGGTGTCCTCGGTCTGCCCCGGGCTGTCGGACGCGGTGAGCGTGTTGCGTACCTGGCCGGAGGTCGAGCTGACGTCGAGCCAGGCGGCCGTGCCCTCGCGGACGCCGATGTCGATCGCGCCGAAGGCGGTCTCCAACTGGACCTCGCCACGGGCCACTTCGTCCACGCGCAGGGTGCCGTGGGCGGTGGTGGCGGTGACCGAGTCCTCGGCGCGCCGGATCTCGATGTCACCGTTGGAGCCGCTCACCCGCAGTTCGCCGGTCGCGGCGCCGACGGTCGTGGTGCCGTGCGAGTTCTTCAGGACGGCGGAGCCGTCGACGAGGCCGACGCGCACACTGCCGGAGCTGGTGGTGATCTCGGCCGTGCCCTCGATCCGGTCGACGGTGATCGACCCGTGCGCCGCGGTCAGGTGCAACGGGCCGGTCGTGTCGAAGCGGACGTCGCCGGACGAGGTCTTCACGCGGACCTCACCGAGCCGGCCCTCGCCGAGCACCTGGGCCCAGGCACCGGTCATGTCGACGCGTGAGCCCGTGGGCAGTTCGACCGTCACGTCGACCGTGCCGGTACGGCCGAGGCCGAGCAGATTGCCCTTCGGTGTCCGGACGGTCAGTGTGCCGCCCGCGTAGGTGACCTCGGTCTGGTCGGCCGCCTTCACGTCCAGGTCTTTCTTCGGGTCGCGGGGCCGCACCTCGACGACCGTGTCGAGGCGGTCGCCCGCGGTGAACTGGATGGAACCGGCCTCCACGCGCGCCGTGACCGAGATCGTTTCGGGAGTGTCGAAAGAAGGCATGGCTGTCCCGTCCTCTTGGGTCTTGGAGACGTCCCCGCTGGTGGGACGTGGTGTGGGTGAGGTGGTGCGGGTGCGGGTGCGGGTGCGGGTGCGGTGGTGTGGGGTGCGGTGGTGTGGGGTGCGCGTGGGAACGCGGTTAGCGCACCCAGCCGGTGAAGCTCTGTCCGACGGTCTGGGCCTTCTCCGGCGTACGCGGCCGGGTGCCGCCGTCGACCGCGGCCGACACGGCTCGCACCAGCCACGCGTTGACCGACAGGCCCTCGCGGGTCGCGGCCTCCTCCGCGCGGGCCTTGAGGTGGGCCGGCAGCCGCAGGTTGACGCGGGCGATGCCGCCCTCGTCGCCGTCGGCCGGGGCTCTGAGGGGTTCGGCGGGTGCGGCCGGTTCCTCGGGGGCGCGGTCGTAGGTGGGCGGCAGCGTCACCACGAAGTCGGGGTCGAGGCCGCGCAGCCGTACGTCGACCGAGCCGGGGGCGAGTTCACGGGTGATCTCGTCCATCGCGGCGGAGAGCACGTTGAGCATGGTCAGCCGGGTCGCCGACTGCAGGGGCGCGGTCAGCCTCTCGGCCAGCTCGCGGGCTTCGTCGCCACCGGCTTCGGCGGCCACCGCGAGTTCGCGGCGAAGGGAGTCGACGTACGGGGTGAGGTCCATGACGCCATTGTGGCACCGCTGTGGCGCCTAGGCAAGTGTTGGTGGTGTCGAGTGGCACCACTTGGCGTCACGTGGCACCACGCGGCGCCACGATTGCACTGGAAGAACTGGAAGAAGGTGTACTGCACACCTCCACATGCGGCGGCTCACGCGTTGTTCGTGTTCGAAGCCTGGTGTCGAACAAACAAGTCCTGAAAAATGCGACGCGCCGCGCGAGCCGTGACACGGGGGAACGGGGAGCCACGAGGAGCTGCGGGGACCATCGGGGAGGTGCGGCGATGCCGCGCAGGGAGCGACCGCTGGACGCGGGGGACGGTCCGTTAGTCGAATTCGCCGCAGGACTGCGGCAGTTGAGGCGGAAGGCGGGGAATCCGCCGTACCGGAGACTGGCGGAGCAGGCACATTATTCGATCTCGACACTGTCCTCCGCCGCCTCCGGGCAGCGGCTGCCGACACTGGCGGTGACGCTGGCGTACGTGCGGGCCTGCGACGGGGACGTCGAGGAGTGGGAGCAGCTCTGGCGGGAGGTGGCGGTACTTCTCGGCGAGGAGTATCCGGCTTCAGGCCCGGCCGAGGAGGACGACCAGCCTCCTCCGTACGCCGGACTGCGCTCGTTCCGCGAGGAGGACTCGGAGTGGTTCTTCGGGCGGGAGCGGCTGCTGGAGGAGCTGGTCGGGCGGCTGGAGCGGCAGCGGTTCGTGGTGGTGATCGGGGCCTCGGGCTCGGGCAAGTCGTCGTTGCTGCGGGCCGGGCTGGTCCCGCGTCTTGAGGCCGCCGCCGCGACGACGGTGGTCGTACTGACGCCGGGGGCACGGCCGTTGGAGGAGTGCGCCGTACGGCTCGGGGTGATGGCGGGCCTCATGCCGGGTGCGCTGTACGGGGAGTTGAGGGAGAACCCGGAGAACCTGGGGCGCCTGGTACGGCAGATCACCGCGCCGCGGCCCGGTGCGGCCGACGGTGAACTCGTGCTGGTGGTCGACCAGTTCGAGGAGACGTTCACGCTCTGCCAGGATGTCGCCGAGCGCGACCGTTTCATCGAGGCGCTCGTCTCCGCCGCAGCGGATGCCGGCGGCCGATGTCGCGTCGCCCTGGGAGCACGCGCCGACTTCTACGCCCACTGCACCCACCACGCGCCCCTGGTCGAGGCGATGCGCGACGCACAGGTACCGGTCGGGCCGATGAGCCTGGACGAACTGCGCCGTGCGGTGGTGCAGCCCGCGCAACGGGCCGGACTGACCATCGAGGGCACCCTCCTGACGACCCTCATCGCCCAGGCCCACGGCCAGGCGGGCGTACTGCCCCTCCTGTCCCACGCCTTGCTGCAGACCTGGCGTCGCCGGCGCGGCAACGCGCTGACCCGGGACGCGTTCGAGGCGGCGGGCGGCCTGGAGGGCGCCCTCGCGCGCACGGCCGAGGAGTTCTACCAGCAACTGGCCCCGGGGCGGCAACAGTTGGCCCGCCAGGTGTTCGTACGGCTGACGGCGCTGGGGGATGGCACGGAGGACACCCGGCGCCCGGCGCGGTTGGAGGAACTGGACGGGTTGGCGGGAGTGGGCGATGGCGGCGGGGCCGGTGACGGCAATCGGGCTGGTGGCGAGGGCGAGGGCGAGGGCGGGGGCGGTGACGGAGATAGGGCTGGTGCTGGCCGTGCCGGTCGTGTCGGCGGTACCAGTACCGGTCGTGGCGGTGACACCGGTGTTGGTGGTGGTGCCAGTGCCGGTCGTGGTGATGGCACCGATGCCGGCCCCGGCCCCGGCGTCGGTCCCGGCGTTGGCGAGATCCGTGCCGTACTCGACCTGGCAGCAGGCGCACGCCTCCTCACCCTGGACCGTGAGCGCGTGGAGCTGGCCCACGAGGCGCTGATCCGATGTTGGCCCCGGCTGCACGGCTGGCTCACCGAGGATCGCGAGGCCACCCGGACCGCACGCCGACTCACCGACGCCGCCCAGACCTGGGAGGCGCTCGGACGCGAACCCGGCGCGCTCTACCGAGGTACCCGTCTCGCGCTCGCCGCCGGACTCGACCGTACGACGATGTCCGTACCGGAGCGGGAGTTCCTCGACGCCGGTCTGGCCGCCCGGGCGGCGGAGCACGCGGCGGTACGGCGCCGGGCCCGGTTCCGGCGCCTGGGCGTGGGGCTGCTGAGCGTCCTGCTGGTGCTGACCACGACGACAGCGGCACTGGCCGTACGGGCACAGCGGGCGGCGGACCAGCAGCGTGACGTCGTCGGTTCGCAGCGGGCGGCGGAACGGGCGGCGGCACTGCGCGGCGTCAACCCGGCCCTGGCCGCCCAACTCAGCCTGGCCGCCTACCGTTTGTCGCCCACCCCGGAGGCACGCGGCAGCGTACTCAGCACCTTCGCGACCCCGTACGCAACCCAGTTGACGGGTCGTCAGGGTGCCGTCACCGCAGTGGCGTTCAGCTCCGACGGCCGCATCCTGGTCACCGGCGACGCCGACGGGACCGTGCGATTACAGGGGGTGCCCGATCCGCACAGACCGGCCGAGCCGGTCACCCTGGGCCGCCTCGGCGGCACCGTACGCACGGTCGCCGTTAGCCCCGACGAGCGGCTGGTGGCGGCCGGGGGCGAGGAGGGCACGGTGGGGCTGTGGGACATCGGCGACGTACGACACCCCCGGCTCGCGACACGCCTGCCGGGCGGCGCCGGTCCGGTGGTGGGGTTGGGATTCGCCCCCGACGCCCGCGACCGCACCCTCACGACCGCCGCCCGCGACGGAATCCGGATCTGGCAACTGTCGAACCCCCGCAGCCCGCACGCCCTCGCGACCTTGGACGCGGGCCCCGACATCTCCGCCGCCGCGTTCCACCGGAACGGCCGCACCCTGGCCACGGGCCACGATGACGGCGCCGTACGGCTGTCCGAGCTGACGGAGTCGGGCGGACAACCACAACTACGCCGACTGTCGACGGTACCGGGACGGACGGGCCTGCCCGGCGAGGCGGGCGGGGCCGACTGGGCCGACCAGGCCGCCCCCACCTCCCAGCCCACCCAACCCACTCAGCCCACCCCCACCGCCCACACCGGCCCCGTGAACGCGATGGCGTTCGCCCCCGACGGGCGTCAACTCGCCACCGGCGGCGCCGACTTCACCGTACGGCTCTGGGACGTGGGGCAGGCGGGTCGACCCCGGCAGACGCAGGTGCTCACCACGCACACCGATGCCGTCAACGCCGTCGCCTTCAGCCCCGACGGGCGGCAGCTGGCCACCGGCGGCACGGACGGCACCGTACGGCGGTGGGACGTGGAAAGTGATGGAGAGGGTGACGGTTCCGCTCGCGAGGCGGCCGTGCTCACGGGGCACACCGGGAGCGTGCGGGCGCTGGCCTTCGGGCCCGGAGGGCGCACGCTGGCCAGCGGCAGCGAGGACCAGAGCACCCGGCTCTGGGACCTGCCCGGCCCCGCCCTGACCGGCGCCACCAGCTCGCTCTACTCCGTCGCCTTCAGCCCCGACGGCCGGCTCCTCGCCACCGCCAGCTACGACCGCGTCGTACGTCTCTGGAACCTCGCCGACCGGAACCGCCCACGCGAACTCCCCCCGCTCACCGGCCACACCGGCCCCGTCAACTCGGTCGCCTTCCGCCCCGACGGCCGCACTCTCGCCAGCGCCAGCGCCGACGGCACCCTGAGGATGTGGGCCCCGGGAGCGGACGGCCCGTCCCGGCTCCTCAGCGCGGTCCCCGCCCGGATCGATCACGTCAACACGCTCGCCTTCAGCCCCGACGGGCGCGCCCTGGCCACCGGCGGCGAGCAGGGCACCGTACGCCTCTGGAACACCACCGACGTACGCAACCCACGCCCGCTGTCCGTCCTGCGGCTGACCGGCGCCGTCGACTCCGTGGCGTTCGCGCCCGACGGCCGCACCCTGGCCGTGGCCGGCCGGAACCGTACGGCCACCCTCTGGAACGTCACCCGCCGACGCCACCCCGCCCGGCTGTCGGTCCTCACCGGCCACACCGGCGCCGTGAAGTCGGTCGCCTTCACGCCCGACGGCCGCACCTTGGCCACCGGCAGCGAGGACCGCACCGTACGCCTCTGGAGCATCGACGACCCCCGCCACCCGCTCGCCCGCGACCGTCTCACCGGCTACACCGACGGCGTCATGTCCGTCGCCTTCGCGCCGGACGGCCGGACGCTGGCCGCCGCGAGCGCAGACAAGAGGGTGCGGCTGTACGGGCTTTCAGCCGGCGGCGAGGTCCGCGAACCGGTGCTGCTGGCCGCCCACACCAAGCCGGTGGACACCCTCGCCTTCAGCCCCGACGGCCGCACCCTCGCCACCGGCAGCGAGGACTGGACCGCCCTCCTCTGGGACCCCGACATCGACCGCGTCGCCACCCGCATCTGCGCCACGGCCTACCCGACGATCACCCGCGCCGAATGGCGCCAGTACTTCCCACAGTGGAAGTACCGGCCACCGTGCGGGAGTTGAGGCCTTACGACACCCACACCGACACCGGCTTCGGCTATCTGTTCAAGGACCGGGTGGTCCGGGTCGCGGAGTTCACCGACGCCCTGCGCCGCGTCGCCGCGGGCGGCACCGCCATGGACCCCGAGGTCATCTCCCAACCCGTCTTCGCCAAGCTCGGCCTCTCCCCGACGGAGAGCGGCCACCGCCGGGGTCCGGGCGGTACTCGCCTACCTCGACCACCGTCACCGGCCACCGTGAACCGGCCGTCCAGATACTCCAACTCCTCCAACTCCCTCCAAGCCCTCTGGATCACCTGGTCCTGCGGGCCACACCCCCGTAGATGCCGATCTCCTCGGACCCCTCCGGCGGCGGGCCGTCGGGGCGCCAGAACGGGACCTGGGTCAGGCCGGGGTCGACCAGTTCGAAGCCGTCGAAGAACCGCTCCACCTCCGCGCGCGGGCGCAGGTTCAGGGTGGCGGTGGCCTTCCTGCTGTACTCGGCCTGGGCGTCCGTGCGGTCCGCGAAGTCGCCCGTGGCGTGCGACAGGACCAGGAAGCTGCCCGCCGGCAGCGCGTCGCGCAGGGTGGCGAGGATCTCCCCGGGCTTGTCCGCGTCGGCGAGGAAGTGGACTACGGCCACCAGGAGCAGCGCGACCGGCTCGTCGAAGTCGATGATCCGGCGGACGTCCGGGTGCTCCAGGACGGCTCGTGGGTCACGCAGATCTGCGAGCACCGTGCTCGTCCCGCCGCCCGAGCGGCTGAGCAGCGCGTCGGCGTGCGCCTTCACGATCGGGTCGTTGTCGACGTACGCGACCCGCACCTCCGGCACCAGCTCCTGGGCCACCTCGTGCACATTCGGTGACGTGGGCAGGCCGGTGCCGATGTCGAGGATCTGGCGTACGCCGTTGCCGACCACGTGCCGGACCGCGCGCCGCATGAAGGCACGGTTGGCCCGCAGCCCGATCCGCACCTCGGGCGCGGCGGTGGCCAGTGCCTCCCCGGCCTGCTGGTCGACCTCGTAGTTGTCCTTGCCGCCCAGCAGATAGTCGTAGATCCGGGCAGGGTGCGGCCTGCTGGTGTCGATGTCCTCGATCCGGACGTGATCCTGGCTCACCCTGCGGTCCTCCCGGTCGGCTTCCGTGCCGGATTCTGTGTCGGCTTCTGCGTCGGCCTCAGTTTCAACTTCCGTTCCCGTGAGGGTAGTTCACGGCGACTGGGACTCGACGAGGCACGTCGGCATCGCTCCGGCCTCTCCCTGTCGTTGCCGTCGCCGTCGCGCGCCCGCGTATTCGATCGCCGTCGGCACCCGGCCCGCTCGCACCGGACCCGCTCTGCCCGGATCCTTTCGGGCGCCGTCTCGCCAGCCTTCGGCCCAGCGCCTGCCCCGGTGCCTCGATGTACCGGTGGCTCAGTACGCACAGCGGCAACAGCACGGCGAAGAAGGCCACTTCGAGCAGGGGAGTGTTCTGCCGCTGTCGGCCGATCGTGCCGTCGCTCGCCATCAGCAGCAGTGGGTGCAGCAGGTAGACCGAGTAGCTGATCGTGCCCAGGCCGATCAGCAGGAGCGGTACGCGGCGGTGGCGCAGCGCCAGTCCGGTGCCGAAGGTGAGGACGGCCAGCAGGAACGCCGTGATCCAGCCGCGCCGCGTGAACTGGGTGCCGTCGCCGTGCCCGTACGCGCTCCCCACGGCGCAGACGACGACCACGACGGCCATACAGGCCGCGTACCACCAGCTGCTCCGGCCGTGTTCGGCCCGGTGGACGACCGTGCCGAGGAACATCACGGCGAGGATCACCAGGCCCTCCCACACCGGGACCGTGCCGTTGAAGAGGACCAGTACGAGGGCGAGGGCCGCGCCCACCCCGCCCCCGAACGCCTGGAGCCGGGGCGACCTGGCGCTCGTACAGCAGATGGCTGCCGTCAGGGCGATCGCGGTGAGCGTGACCAGGGTGCCGGTGCCGACCGCGTCGGAGAGGGCGGAGACCGGGATCGCGACCCCTGTTGCCACGCTCACGGCGGCGAGCACGGCCAGGGTGACGGCGACCGGCGCCGGCCGCTCGTGTCGACGGACCGTGAAGAGGGCGACGACCAGGAGGTAGAAGGCCATCTCGTAGGAGAGCGTCCACAGGACGAGGAGGAGGTTGGGGGTGCCCAACAGCTCCTGGAACAGGGTGAGATGGGCGAGGGCGGTGGTGGCGGCGCCGAGGTCGGTACGCGGCTCCGCGATCCCGAGGAGGCCGAGGACGAGGACGGTCGCGACGGCCGCCACGCACAGGGGGTAGATGCGGAAGACCCGGCCGATCCAGAACGTCCGTACACTGCCCCGGCGTTCGAGCGACGCCGGGATGATGTAGCCGCTGACCAGGAAGAACACCATGATGCCGTACCGGCTGGTGTTGAACTCCGGGACCAGCTCCCGCCGGAACTCCGGCAGGAACGAGTACGCCGAGTGGTCGAACACGACGACGAGCGCCGCGATGCCCCGCAGGGCGTCCAGCCAGCCCAGTCGACTCAGGCGGTCCCCTGCGGGGCTCGGTGGGCTGGTCATCGGGTGGGCTTCACGGGGACGGGGACGCAAGGCTTGGACTTGGCCTCGGTCGTGGAGGAGTCGAGCGTGTACCGGTCGATCTCGTAGGCGTGTACCGCCTGCGGCTCGGCGCTGCCCTTGCTGTTCTCGAAGACCACCACGTCACCCCGGCTCAGAGTGACCCGCACGGGCACGTTCCAGGCGTGCACGGGTCCACTGACGATGTCGTCCTTGTCGGCCGACACCAGCTGGAGGGCGGCGGCGTCGCCCCACGGCTTGCAGGTGTAGCCGGCCGGGAGCAGCTCCACGTCCACCACGATGCCGTTCGGGCTCAGCTCCTCCGCGAGTTCGTACTGGGCATCGATGTTGATGCGTTCGCCCTGGAGGGTGACCGTGACACTGCCGTCCCTGTGGCTCTCCACCGCGTACGCCACCGAGTCGGCCGGCGAACCGGGCAGGACCACCGCGGCGAGCCCGGCCACCGCACAGACCGCTGCGGCGAGGGAGATCCGGCGGGGGGTGAGCAGACGCCGTACGGAGGTGTTCGCCCCGCCCTCACCCGTTTCGGTCTCCGTCGACACACTCTCGCGCAGCTCGATCTCCCGCTGCAGCTCCTTCAGCAGCCGTTCCTCGAACGACGTCCTCCCCGTGTTCATGCCTCGCCCTTCCTGACGTACAGCAGTGATGTGTCCGGTGTTTCCGGGACCCTTGGACTCCCAGGACTCCGGGGACTCCTGGACCCCTGCGAACCCGCCTCCCCGCGCAGCGCCTTGCGTGCCCGGTGCAGTCGGACCCGGGCCGTGACCGGGCGGATGCCCAGCGCGGATGCCGCCTCCGGGATCGTGAGCTGGTCCACCACGATCAGCTCCAGGACGGCCCGCTCGCCCTCGGGGAGCCGCTCGAGTGCGGCCAGGGCGCGCCGACCCGGACTCTCCGCGTCGAGCCTGTCCTCGATGCGGGCGATGTCGTCGGCCTCCAGCAGCCGTCGCCCGGAGAACCGCCGGTCCCGCTCGGCCTCCCGGGCGACCCGGCGCCGCTCCGACGACACGACGTTGCGTGCGATCCCGTACAGCCAGGCCGTCTCGCTGCCCAGGCGCGGCTTGTACGTGTGGGCCGAGTCGAGAACGGCGAGGAAGATCTCGGCCGTCAGGTCGGCCGCCGTGTGGGGGTCGTCGACCCGTCGGGCCACGAACCGCAGCACGGCGTCGACATGACGCCGGTAGAACGCCTCGAAGAGCGCCGGGTCATGGACGGCATCGGAGGGCCCACCCCGTAACCTTTCCGCCTCCGCACCATCCACTGGCATCTCCTTTGCGTCCTGCTCGTAGCGGCCTTCGCTCTTCACCTGTTCTTGGACGGAGATCCGAAAAGCGTTACAAGGAGCCCACCGGCAATGCCCAGCAGCCACATTCACCAGCCACACATCACCAGCCGCGCCCGCCAGCAATACGGATTCCGGCCGACATCCGACCGGAATCCGGCTGGCGTCGGACAGCCCCGGAGGCGGTGGATCAGCCCCCGACCGGTGCCGTCCGGCCCTTTGAACGAACCTGTCGATGACACCACGGGCCACTCTGGAATCCCGTGTTCCGATTCACTCGAACTGGATTCCGGTTAGCTGATTTCGGCGCCTCGGGTGGGTCGATCTGGCGTTCGAAAGCACCTGAATCCCCAGTGCCGTACTTCGGCTGATTCCTGTCCATTAATGCCGCATATTCGGCAATTTATGAAGTGCTCCTGGTCACAATTGGTTGATCCTCGAATGGCAATGGGCATCTTGATCATCATGACCACGGAGACGCGCACGCCCCATCCAGTGCTTGATCAAGCCGCCGTCACCAGCCTCCTCTTCAGTGACGGCGAGGACGGAAACGAGGTCCACGGCCGCTGGCGCAGAGCGGCCTCGGAGGAACTGTTCCGGTATCGGCCGGGACTGGGGACCCAGGAGCGACGGCAGCTCACCTATGAGCGGCTAAGGGCCCTGAACAAACACGTTCCCTCGCCCGAACACTTCGTCAACGACCCACGCGGACTCGCGGCATTGCACGAGTGGATCTGCCCCGTGGACGGCGCCACGGTCACCGTGGCCGGCATTCACTACAACCTCTTTCTCGGCAGCGTCGTCGACGACCAGGTCTCCCCGCCGCGCGAGTTGACGGACTTCACCACCATGTCCCGCATAGGGACCTTCCTGGTCACCGAGCGCGCGCACGGCAACGACGTACCGGCGCTGGAGACCGTCGCCCGGTACGACCGGGAGCGCGACGAGTTCGTCCTGCACACCCCGCACCCCGGGGCGCAGAAGTACATGCCCAACACCAGCTCCGCGGGCGGCCCCAAGACCGCGGTGGTCGCCGCCCGGCTGATCGTCGACGACAAGGACCTGGGCGCCTTCCTCTTCCTCACCCCGCTGAGCGACGAGTTCGGCACCCTGCCGGGCATCACCGTCACCCTGCTTCCGGAGCGTGTCGGCAGCTCGGTGGACCACTGCGCCACCAACTTCGACAACGTACGGCTGCCCCGCACCGCCCTCGTCCAGGGCGTCCACGGACAACTCCTGCCCGACGGAAGCCTCGTCAGCTCGGTCGCCAGTACGCGCAAGCGGTTCTTCCACGCCATCAGCCGGGTCACGGCGGGCAAGCTGTGCATGAGTGCCTGCGGGCTCGGGGCGGCCCGGACGGCACTCGCGATCGCCGTCCGGTACTCGTACACCCGGCACGTATCCGGGCCGATCCCAGGGCAGCGCGTCCCGCTCGCCGCCCACCGCAGCCACCACACCCGCCTCCTCGACCACACCGCGACCGCCTACGCCATGACCTTCCTGCACCGGGCGGCCACCGAACGCTGGGTCACCCACACGCCCGAGGACCGCGTGGGCGCCGAGCGGCTGGTCGCCGTCACCAAGGGCTGGGTCACCTGGCGGGCCCGCGAGATCGCGACCGAGAGCCGGGAACGGTGCGGCGCCCGAGGGCTGTTCCCCGTGAACGGGATCGCCGCCATGGCCGGTGACATGGACGGCGCGATCACCGCCGAGGGCGACAACGTGGCGATCTGGTGCAACGCCGGCGCCGGGATGATCTTGGGGCAGGAGTTGGCGGCGGAGCCCGTGCGGCCCACCGGCGACGAGCCGTTGGCCGACCTGGGGCTGCTGCGTCGCGCCCTCACCACCGCCGAGCGTTACTGGCACCTCGCCGCCCGTCGCGATCTGAGTAGTGACAACGGCGGCGACGCCCTCAGCCGCTGGAACAACGTGTCCGACGCCGCCCTCAACCTCGTGGAGACGTACACGGTCGGCCAGGCCGCCGACGCTTTCCTCGCCGCCTGCGCCCGCGTCTCCGACCCGATCACACACGCCGTCCTGGAGGACCTGAGCGCGCTCTTCCTCCTCCGCCAGGTCAGTGCCCGCAGCGGACTGCTACTCGCCGAAGGCGCCCTCACCGCCGACCAGGTACGCGCCCTGCCGGAGACCCTGCAGGCCCTCACGACCCGGCTCGGCCCGCACCTCAGCACCCTGACGCAGGCCTTCGACGTCCCGGAGGAGCACCTGTCGGCGCTGCCGATGCTGAGCGGTGTGTGAGCCTTCCGGTCCGCGTTCTCGAACCGCGACGAGGCGGTTCCTGACCTAAAGGTGACGTGCACATGACCTTCGGTTGGGGCGGAGGCTCAATTGGGGCAGAGGCTCAGTTGGGGCAGAGGCTCGACCGAGACAACCGATCAAGCGCGCCGGGCGTGTGGGGGATGCACGCCCGGCCGTTCGTGAGCGGCGCTCAGGCCGCCCGCCGCAGCACCCGGTACAGTGCCGCACTCACCGCGAACCCCACCAGGCACGTGATGTCACCGAAGGCCGGCCACTGTTCCGGCACCCAGCCCACGTACTTCTCCTGGTTGGAGAAGAGCGGCACCGACACCGCGATGCCCGCCAACAGGGCGCCGATGCCAGGCCAGTTGGCGAAGGACCGGTCGGACAGCCGCGCTTCCAGCGTCTCCACCGGCGTCCGCGCCTGAAGCCACCGCTCCACCAGCACCACACCGAGCCACGGCCCCACCCAGTAGGCGATCACCAGCAGAAACGCCTCGTACGCGTGCCCCGCGTCCTCCAGCGCCGACCAGGCCGCCGCCGTACCCGCGAGCCCGCACAGCACGACGATCGCGCTCCGCCCCAGCCAGACGGGCAGCCGCAGCCCCAGAGAGGTGATCGACATCGCCGACGAGTAGACGTTGATGGCGTTCGCCGAGACCGCGCCCAGGATGATCGCGAGGAGCACCAAGTTGCTGAGCCAGCCCGGGAGATGACCTGTGAAGGCCGCCGTCGGGGACGCGCCCTCGGGAGCGACGATCGTCGCCGAGGCCGCGCCGATCAGCGCCACGACGGCGACGGACACGAACAGGCCCACCGCCGGGTAGAGCACGGTCCGGAAGCGGTCGGCCGTACGGGGAAGGTAGCGGGAGTAGTCCGAGGCACCCGGGTTCCAGCCGGCCGTGTACCCCCAGGCCGCGCTGAACGCGAGCAGGAACCCGCCGATACCGCCACCGGCGCCCGGCGCGCCCAGGTCCGCCTCCTTGAACGTCCAGACGCCGGCCAGCAGGAACACGACCGCGAGTGCCGGGAACGCGTACTTCTCGAAGGCGTGTACGAAGTTGTGGCCGATGAAGCCGATCACGATCTCCGCCGCCACCACCAGCAACAGGGAGGGGAGCGGACGCAGTCCGGTCAGCGTGTTGAGCGCGAAAGCGGCGCTCACACTGTTGACGGCGAACCAACCGACGCCCGCGACAAGCGCGTTCACACCGGCGGGCAGCAGATTCCCCTTGAACCCGAAGGAGAACCGGCCGATCGCCATCTGCGGTACGCCGAACCGGGGCCCGTCGAGCGAGAGGATCCCGTGCGTCAGCGAACCCAGCGCGGTGCCCAGCAGCAGAGCCGCGGACGCCTGCCAGAAGTTCAGCCCGAAGAAGAGGACCGAGATCACACCGATGTAGACGGTCGCGAACTCGATGTTCGGCGAGGCCCAGGTCCAGAGCAACTGGAGCGGACCGCCGTGCCGTTCGGCGTCCGGAATGGGTTCCGAGCCCGCCGCCTCCACGGCGATGACCTTGTCGCCGTACGCGGGGGCAGGTGGGGGACTGGTGGTGCCGGCGGGAGCAGTCGTCATGCGAGGTAAGTGTCCGGCCCCCGCAACCTCCGGCCCAGGGGCGCATTGTCCGCTTCGGGGGGCTCGTCGGCGTACAGCTTGTACGGGGCAGCTTGTACGGGGGCTGCCAGCAGCCCCCGTGGGCATCAGTCCTTCGGCTCCTCGCCGTTCTCCCTGCGCTTCAGTTCCTCCTCGCGGCGGCGCAGGTCGGCCTCCCAGTCGCGGAGGTGGGCGTCGTCGTCCTCCACCGGCTCGGCGGCGTCGGATTTCTCGGCCTTCTCGTCCTTGAGGGACTTCAGGAACTCGGGGTTGTCGTCCGGGGCGACCCACTGGCCGCCCGAGGCGGAGCCCATGCGCCGGGAGTTGGCGCGGTCGCGGCCGATGATCAGCCAGGAGATGGAGCCGACCAGCGGGAACAGCAGGATGAGCAGGGCCCACACGGGCTTGGGCATGAAGCGGACGTCCTTCTCCTGCGTGGTCACGCAGTCGATGAACGCGTAGATGCTCAGTGCGAGAGGCACCAGGACGATCAGCACCCGGAGCATGTATCGGTTCCCCTTGAGTCGCTGTCCGGGCGCTCTGACGGTCGCGTCCGGCCCCCGCTGACGGGTCCAGGGTAGTGCGTAACGGATACTGGAACGCATGGCTTACGACGATCTTCGCTCCCTGCTCAGGGCGCTGGAGCGCGAGGGTGACCTCAAGCGCATCAAGGCCGAGGTGGACCCGTACCTGGAGGTCGGGGAGATCGTCGACCGGGTGCAGAAGGCAGGCGGGCCCGCGCTGCTCTTCGAGAACGTGCGCGGGTCGGCGATGCCACTGGCGATGAACGTGTTCGGCACCGACCGCAGGCTGCTGAAATCCCTCGGACTGACGTCGTACGAGGACATCAGCGACAAGATCGGCGGGCTGCTGAAGCCCGAGCTGCCGCACGGGTTCGTGGGTGTGCGCGAGGCATTCGGCAAGCTCGGCGCGATGACGCACGTACCGCCGAAGAAGGTGAAGTCCGACAACGCGCCGGTGCAGGAGGTCGTCCTCAAGGGCGACGAGGTGGACCTCGACCTTCTCCCGGCCCTGTTCACCTGGCCGCAGGACGGCGGCTCCTTCTTCAACCTGGGGCTCACGCACACCAAGGACCCGGAGAACGGCGTACGCAACCTCGGGCTCTACCGCCTCCAGCGGCACGACAAGCGCACCATCGGCATGCACTGGCAGATCCACAAGGACAGCCGGAACCACTACCAGGTGGCCGCGCGCAAGGGCGAGCGGCTGCCGGTCGCCATCGCGTTCGGGTGTCCGCCCGCCGTGACGTACGCGTCCACCGCACCCCTCCCCGGTGACATCGACGAATATCTGTTCGCCGGGTTCATCGCGGGCAAGCGGATCGAGATGGTCGACTGCAAGACGGTGCCCCTGCAGGTGCCGGCGCAGGCGGAGGTCGTGCTGGAGGGCTGGCTGGAACCGGGCGAGATGCTGCCTGAGGGTCCGTTCGGTGACCACACGGGTTTCTACACCCCGCAGGAGCCCTTCCCGGCGCTCACCATCGACTGTGTGACGATGCGGCGGCGACCGCTGCTCCAGTCGATCGTCGTCGGCAGGCCGCCGACGGAGGACGGCCCGCTGGGCCGGGCCACCGAGCGCTT
The DNA here is from genome assembly GCF_053593675.1 of Streptomyces sp. NPDC002156. Classification (NCBI taxonomy): domain Bacteria; kingdom Bacillati; phylum Actinomycetota; class Actinomycetes; order Kitasatosporales; family Streptomycetaceae; genus Streptomyces; species Streptomyces sp. NPDC002156. Next base: position 131,459 of record NZ_JBSFDA010000005.1, read on the forward strand.
CTTCCTCCCCCTGCTGAAGATCATCGTCCCGGACATCGTGGACTACCACCTCCCCGAGGCGGGCGGCTTCCACAACTGCGCGATCGTCGCGATCGACAAGAAGTACCCGAAGCACGCGCAGAAGGTCATGCACGCGGTCTGGGGCGCCCACATGATGTCCCTGACCAAGCTCATCGTGGTCGTCGACTCGGACTGCGACGTCCACGACCTGCACGAAGTCGCCTGGCGGGCCCTCGGCAACACCGACTACGCCCGCGACCTGACGGTGGCCGAAGGCCCCGTCGACCACCTCGACCACGCCTCCTACCAGCAGTTCTGGGGCGGCAAGGCGGGCATCGACGCGACCCGGAAATGGCCCGAGGAGGGCTACACACGGGACGGCGGCTGGCCGGAGATGGTGGTGTCCGACCCGGAGACGGCGGCGACGGTCGACAGACGCTGGAAGGAATACGGCCTGTGAGTGCTGCATCCGCATCCGCTGAACTGCCCCAGCCGGGCCGCACGAAAGCCTTCCTGCGCCTGGTCATGATCGAGCACTCGATCTTCGCGCTGCCCTTCGCCTACATCGCCGCGCTCACGGCGATGTTCCAGGCGGACAAGAACATCCACTGGGGCAGGCTGCTCCTCGTCACGATCTGCATGGTCGGCCTGCGGACGTTCGCGATGGCCGTCAACCGGATCATCGACCGCGAGATCGACGCCCGTAACCCGCGTACGGCCCACCGCGAGCTGGTGACCGGCGCGATGTCGGTGAAGCACGCCTGGACCGGCGCGCTGATCGCCGTCGTGATCTTCCTGGGCTCGGCGGCCCTCCTGAACCCCCTCTGCCTGGCCCTCGCCCCCGTCGCCGTGATCCCGATGGTCGTGTACCCGTACGGGAAGCGGTTCACGAACTTCCCGCAGGCCATCCTGGGTCTCGCCCAGGCCATGGGCCCGGTCGGCGGCTGGCTGGCGATCACGGGGGAGTGGTCCTGGGACGCGGTCATCCTCGGCCTCGCCGTCGGCATCTGGATCGGCGGCTTCGACCTGATCTACGCCTGCCAGGACGTCGAGACGGACCGCGAGACCGGCGTGCTGTCGGTGCCCGCACGTTTCGGCATCCCGGCGGCGGTGTGGGGCGCGCGGGTCTGCCACGCCCTGACGACGGTCCTGCTCATCGGGTACGGGGTCGCCACCGACGCGGGGCCGATCTTCCATCTGGGGCTGGTGATCGTGACGGGGGCGTTCGTGTACGAGCACCGGGTCGTCCGGCCGCATGATCTGTCGCGGCTCAACAGGGCGTTCTTCAGCGTCAACGGATTCATCGGGATCGCCCTTTTCGTGTGCGCGCTGCTGGACCTGCTGGCCCGGGGCCTCACGCCGTAGCGCGGTCGGTCTGCTCGGCCTACTCGGGTTCACGCGCCGCGTGTACGGCGGGGGCGCCGAGCAGCGCGCGCAGCTCCGCCGCCTCCCGGGTGCCGTAGCGCCGGAACGTCCGCAGCGCCTCCCGCTGCATGGCCAGCGCGGCCGGCCCGTCTCCGCGCAGCTCGTGGAGCCGGGCCAGGTCGCGCAGCGTACGGGCCCGGAAGAGCGGCAGACTGAGCCGCGTCCACCGGTCCAGTGCCTGTTCCAGACAGGTGGCGGCGGGCTCCAGCTCCCCGCCGGACAGATGGAGTTCGCCGAGCGTGCGCAGGACGAGCGCCTCACCGAAGCCGTCGTCCAGCTCCCGGCAGACCAGCAGCGACTCCCGGAGTTCCCGGAGCGCGGACGCCTGCGCGCCGACGGGACACCTGCGGAAGCGGACCTTGGCCAGGGCCTGTGCCGCGTACGCCGTCATGAGCCGGTCGCCCGTCGAGCGCAGGATGATCAGGGCCTGGGAGCACCGCTCCTCGGCGAGCGCCAGGTCGCCGTCGGCGCGGTGCACCAGGCCGATGCCCCGCAGGGACAGTGCCTCACCGCGCCGGCTGCCCAGGGACCGGTAGACGGTGGCCGCGCGGCGCAGATGGGCCATGGACTCCTCGGAGCGGCCCTGCTCCCGGAGAATCGCGCCCAGGTCGTAGTGCGTACCGGCCACCCCGGCGCCGTCCCCGCCCTGTTCGAAGCCGGGCAGGGCCTGTTCCAGGCAGGCCATGGCCTCGGCGAAGTGGCCCTGCTCGCGGCTGGCGACCGCGATCCCCGACAGGGCCGTGGACTGGCCGGTCACGTCGCCGAGGCGGCGGAAGCGGACCAGGGCCTCGCGGTAGTGGTGGTTCGCGTCGGCGAAACGGTCCTGTTCGTAGCGGAGTTGGCCGAGACCGTTGAGCAGTACGGCCTCGGCGCGCCGGTTGCCCGCCTGCCGCGCGGCCTTCAGGGCCGTGTCGTGGGTGCGCCACCAGGCGTCGAACCGGTTGTTGACCCGGAAGGTCGCCTGGACCAGCGCCGTCGCCAGGTCGCACGCCTGCTCGTCGAGGCCGAGCCCGGCGGCCAGGTCCACGGCGGCCACCAGCGAGGTGTGTTCGGCCGCGAGCCAGTCCCCCGGCCGGTCGAGCAGCGTGGCCACGAGCGCGGGATCGGCCGTGTGGTCCGCCGCCCGGGGCTTGAGGTGAACGGTCCCGCTGGGCTCGGCGGCACCGGCCCGGCAGACCAGCGTCAGCCAGGTGTGCAGCAGCCGTGACACCGCCGCGCGGCGCTGCTCGGGGGCCACCTCCCGCTCGGCCCGCTCCCGTGCGTACAGCCGTACGAGGTCGTGGAAGCGGTATCTCGCCTGCCCGGTCCGGTCCACGCCGAGCGGCTCCAGCAGCCGTGCCTCCGCGAGTCGTTCGACCAGACGCTGGGCGGACGGCTGGTCGACGCCCAGCAGCGGCCCGGCGACCCAGGCCGCGAAGTCGGGCGAGCCGAGCAGACCCAGCCGGCGGAAGACGCGGCGCTCGCGCTCCGGCAGGGCCCGGTAGCCGGCCTCGATCCTGGCCCGGACGTCCAGATCACCGCAGGTCAGCTCGTCCAGCCGCTGGTCCTCGTCCCGGAGCCGGTCGGCGAGCGTCCGCAGCGGCCACCGGCAGCCGGAACGGAGCCGGGATCCCACGATCCGCACGGCGAGCGGCAGACCCCCCGACAGCCGGGCGATCTCGGCGGCGGCGCTGGGCTCGGCGGCGAGCCGGTCGCGGCCCACCAGCCGGCCGAGGAGCTGGACCGTGTGCTCCCGTCCGAGCACCTCCAGGCCGATACGGGCCGTCGCGTCGAGGCCGGGCAGACTCCGGCGGCTGTTGACGAGCACCGCGGCGGGCCCCGCGCCCGGGAGGAGGGGCCGGACCTGGTCGTCCCCGGCGGCGTCGTCCAGCACGACGAGCACGCGCCGACCGGCCAGGAGGCTGCGGTAGGCGGCGGCGCGTTCGGCGGTGGAGGCGGGGAGGTCGGTGGGGCGCACGCCCAGGGCGTGGAGGAATCCGCCGAGGATCCCGGCCGGGGGCGCGGCCTGGGCGGGGTCCGTGCCGCACAGCTCGGCGTAGAGGTGGCCGTCCGGGAAGGCGGACGCCAAGTGGTGGGCGACGTGGAGGGTGAGCGCGGACTTGCCGATGCCCGGCATGCCGTGGATTACACAGAGGCGGGGGGCGGTGTTGGTGTTGGTGTTTTGCAGGGCGGACACGAGGTGGTCGGCGGCTGTGTCGCGTCCGGTCAGCCAGGGAGGTGGGGCGGGGAGTTGCGCGGGTGGCGGGCCCGGTCTTCTGGCTTGGACCGGTGGGGCTTCGGGGCTTCGGCGGTCGTCGGGGGGTGGGGGTGAGGGGGGTAGTTCTTTGGGTGCGGGTGCGTTGTGGCTGGTCGCGCAGTTCCCCGCGCCCCTGGGTGGGTGACGCTGGACTCCGTTGCAGAGTTCTGGGGGCTGTCGGTCGTCGCCGGTCAGTAGCCAGGCGTGCAGGTCCCGTAGTTCGCTGCTCGGCTCGATGCCCAGTTCCGTACGGAGTACGCGGTGGCCGTCCCGGTACACCCGCAGCGCCTCCGCGCGGCGTCCGCAGCGGTGCAGGGCCGTCATGAGGAGGGCGCGCAGCCGCTCCCGCAGGGGCTGTCCGGCGACCAACCGGGTCAGCTCGCCGACCAGTTCGGCCCCGGCGCCCGCCGCCAGCCGCGCGCCGAGCAGGTCCTCGACGGCGGTCATCCGCATCTCCTCCAGGCGGGCCGCCTCCAGCTGGAGCGTCGAGGTCTCCGGGCCGCCGAGCGCGGGGCCGCGCCACAGGTCCAGGGCCGCCGCCAGGGTGTCCGCGGCGGCGGCGTGCTCGCCGTTCCTGGCCTCCGTACGGCCGTGTGTCAGCAGGTTCTGGAAGCGGCGTACGTCGAGTTCGGCCTCGTCGGCCCGGAAGTGGTAGCCGCCGGGCCGGGTCACGATCACCTCGGGGTGATTCGGCCGGTGCAGGGCTTGTCTGAGCCGGGACACATAGCTCTGGACGAGCTTGGCGGCCGTGTCCGGGGGCCGCTCTCCCCACACGGCGTCGATCAGCCGGTCGACCGACACGACCCGCTCGGCGTCGAGCAGGCCGGCGGTCAGCAGGGCGGTCGGTTTCCGCGCGAACGGCGTCAGCGGTTGGCCCGAGTCCCAGACCTCCACGGGACCGAGTAGACGGAACTCCACATTTCCCCCCGTACATCCCCCTGATGGTGCTTTCCGGTGGTCACCGGGTCCAGAAGTACCAGCGGTGCCGTTGTTCGGGATCGGGGCTCCCGTGCCGAACAAACAAGGTCCGAACAATCCGCGCGTGACTGCGCTGGGGCTGCACCAGGGCTGCACCGGGACTGCGCTGCGGTTGCACCGCCCGGTTCGACAGTGGTTGCCACAAGAGCCGTTCACAGAGGGAGAACCAGATGCTCCGCAAACGAATCGTCTCGATGATCGTGGCCACGATGGCGACCGTGGGTGTCGCGGGCGCGGTGCCGCTCGTCACGGCGGCGCCGGCGCAGGCCGCGATCATCGCGGGCCGTTGTACGTACACGCCTGACGAGCCCCTGCTCGGGTACGCCCCCAACACCTACAAGCTCGCGGTGAAGCAGGCGCAGTGCGAGCTGAACTGGTCCATGACGGGAGACAACCTCGTGGAGGACGGCTACTTCGGCACGAACACCAGGAACGCCGTACTGAGGTTCCAGCGCTGCACCGGCCTCGACGACGACGCGCTCATCGGCGACGACACCTGGGGACAGCTCAACATCTGGGCCAGGTCGAACAGCTATGCGTGCTGACGACTCGCTCTAGGACCCCGGCCGCTGGTCCCCGAGACCAGCGGCCGGACACCTGTCAGCGCCCCGACGACGTCAACTCGCCCGAAGCCCCCCGCCGCCGAAACACAACCGCCGCCCCCACCCCCGCTATCAGCCCGACCAAATGCCCCTGCCAGCTGACCCCCGTCTGGGTCGGAGCCAGGCCCGCCAGGAACGTCGTGCCCCAGATGGCCGCCACGAGCAGACCGACCACGATGCCCAGTGGCCGGCGTTCCACGAAGCCCGTCACCAGCAAGTAGCCGAAGAGGCCGAAGATCAGGCCGGAGGCGCCTGCTGTGTTGGTGTGTGCCGGGGCTATGAGCCACACGCCCAGTCCGCCGACGACGATGATCAGCGCGCATACCGCGGCGAACCGGCGCAGGCCGCCCAGGGCCGCGAGGAAGCCGAGGACCAGCAGCGGGACGCTGTTGGCGGCCACATGGGCGAAGCCGAAGTGGATGAAGGACGCCGGGACGACATCGACCAGCTCGGAGGGTGTGCGGGGGGTGATGCCCAGGCCGTCCAGCGCGTGGCCGCTCACCGCGTCGACGGCCTCCAGCAGCCACAGCAGCGCCACCCAGGCGAGCATCAGCTTGGCGGCGGCCTTCGCGCGGTCACCGCCGGACGGGCGAGCGTCGGAAAGACGGCCGCCGGGCAGGTCAGGGCCCGCACCGGACCGGCCCGTTCCCGCCGGATTCCACTTCTCCCACATGGCAGACCCCCGTCCCGCCCATCACGGACGAATCAACTCGTCCCTTCCAGGGAACGCCTGAGCGCCCTCCCCCGGTTCCCACCCCACGATGCCGGATAAGCTCGGACCCGTGAACCCACTCAAGCCAGGAGAGACGCCGCGCGCGCCTTGGATCGTGGGGGTGTCCGGCGCCTCCGGCACGCCATACGCCGCCGCCGTCCTGCGCGGCCTCCTCGACGCGGGCGAGAGCGTCGACCTCGTCGTGTCCCGGGCCTCCCGGCTGACGCTGCTCGACGAGACCGGGATCTCCTTCCGGGACGCCCACTGGCAGGACGACCTGCGCGAATGGCTGACCCGGGGCGCCGACGGCAAGCCCGGCACCTTCGACGTGGACATCAGCGGCGTACGGCACTGGGCTGCCGGTGACCTCGCCGCCGGGCCCTCCTCCGGGTCGTACGCCACCAAGGGGATGCTGATCGTGCCCGCGTCCACCGCCTGTGTGGCCGGGGTCGCGCTCGGGCTGTCCAAGGATCTGTTGCAGCGGGCGGCCAGTGTGACCCTCAAGGAGCGGCGCACGCTCGTCGTCGCCGTGCGGGAGTCCCCGCTCAACGGGCAGACACTGCGGCACCTGGTGACGCTGGACGACGCCGGCGCGAGCGTCGTACCGGCCTCGCCCGCCTTCTACGCCGGCGCCACCCACATCCAGGACCTGGTGGACTTCGTCGCCGGGCGTGTGCTCGACGCGGCGGGCGTCCCGCACGGGCTGTACCGCCGCTGGGAGGGCGAACTCGGCGGCGGGGCGTCGCGTACGTCCCGTACTGATAACGGCTGAGTCCGAGGCCGTATCAGTGATCCGAGGTACCGCTCATCACTCTGAGCACCAGCAGAACCTTCAACACTTTCAGCATCACCAGCACTTTCAGCATTATCGGCAAACTTCAAGATTCTTCATCGGAAGGCTCGATCGCATGGACGCGGTGGACAGGCAGCTCATCCAGGCCCTGAGGGAGAACGGCCGGGCCTCTTATGCCGAGCTGGGGCGCCTCGTCGGTCTGTCGGGACCCAGTGTCACCGACCGCATCAACCGGCTGGAGGCGGCCGGTGTCATCACCGGGTACCGCGCCACCGTCGACTCCGCCTCGCTCGGCCTCGGAGTCATCGCGCTCATCGGCATCTCGCTGTCCGACGCGGCCGACCACGAGGACGTGGCGCGCCGGCTCCGGGACCTCGGGGAGATCGAGGACTGCTGGTTCATCGCGGGCGACGACTCGTTCATGCTCAAGGTGCGGGCGAGTGACGTCGACGGTCTGGAGAAGACCATCCGGCGGCTCAGCGGGATCCAGGGCGTCTCCAGGACCCGTACGACCGTCGTGCTCTCCACGAAGTGGGAGAACAGGGTCGGAGACCTGCCCGAAGAGGTCTGAGCGGGCTGGTCGTACGGTTGGGCATGTTGGCGGATTGTCGGGTTGCCGGAGAAGGGTGTGGGTATGGACGTCGGACTCAAGCGCGAGCTGGAGCAGAAGGTCAGGGCCGGTGAGCGGCTGACCCGCGAGGACGGCATCGCGCTCTACGAGTCGGACGACCTGGCCTGGCTCGGCGGGCTCGCGCACGAGGTGCGGACGCGGAAGAACGGTGACGTCGTCCACTTCAACGTCAACCGGCATCTCAACATGACCAACGTGTGCACCGCCTCCTGCGCCTACTGCTCGTTCCAGCGCAAGCCGGGCGAGAAGGACGCGTACACGATGCGCATCGAGGAGGCGGTGAAGCTCGCCAAGGCGATGGAGGGCGAGAACCTCACCGAGCTGCACATCGTCAACGGGCTGCACCCGAGTCTCCCGTGGCGCTACTACCCGCGCTCCCTGCGCGAGCTGAAGGCCGCCCTGCCGGACGTCTCGCTCAAGGCCTTCACGGCCACGGAGATCCACCACTTCGAGACGATCAGCGGGCTGTCGGCGTCGGAGATCCTCGACGAGCTGATCGACGCGGGCCTCGAATCCCTGACCGGCGGTGGCGCCGAGATCTTCGACTGGGAGGTCCGGCAGCACATCGTGGACCACCGCACCCACTGGGAGGACTGGTCGCGGATCCACCGCCTGGCGCACGAGAAGGGTCTGAAGACCCCGTGCACCATGCTGTACGGCCACATCGAGGAGCCCCGCCACCGCGTCGACCACGTGCTCCGGCTCCGTGAGCTGCAGGACGAGACGAACGGCTTCCAGGTCTTCATCCCGCTCCGCTACCAGCACGACTTCGTCGACATGAAGGACGGCAAGGTACGGAACAGGCTCCAGGCCCGTACGCAGATGGCGACCGGCGCGGAGGCGCTCAAGACCTTCGCGGTGTCGAGGCTGCTGTTCGACAACGTCCCGCACGTCAAGGTCTTCTGGGTCATGCACGGCGTCCAGACCGCGCAGCTCGCCCTTCTGCACGGCGCCGACGACATGGACGGCTCGGTCGTCGAGTACAAGATCACGCATGACGCCGACAACTACGGCACGCCGAACAAGCTGACGCGTGAGGATCTGCTGGACCTGATCCGGGACGCCGGGTTCCGGCCGGTGGAGCGCAACACGCGGTACGAGATCATTCGGGAGTACGAGGGGCCGGATCCGGCTCGGCGGGAGTCGCCGCAGCCGATGCGGGTCTGAACCTGCGGGAAGTTTGCGGGTGCGGGTCCGGTGGGGGCTGGTCGCGCAGTTCCCCGCGCCCCTTGACGGCTGGGCTTCGCCCTAGCCGTCCAGGGGCGCGGATGTAATGGCTACCATTCTCTGGTGGCCCTTACTTTTACTTTCGACCCTGCTGTCACTCCCGCCCTCCGCGACGGGATTCTCGATCTCTGGACCGATGTCACCAATGCCGGGGGTGCGGTCGGGTTTGTGGCGCCCGTGACGCGGGAGTCGATACGGCCCGAGTTGGTGAAGCAGCTTGCGGCGCTCGCGGGGGGTGGCGCGCGGCTGCTTGTCGGTCGTGACGAGGAGGGGCGGGTTGCGGCGACCGCGTTTCTCATGTTCAACACTCATCGGCTGCGGACGCACTGGCTGTGGGTCTACACGGTGATGGTGCATCCCAGGTGTCAGGGCAAGGGGTACGGGCGGGACCTGATGGCGGCCGTCGCCGACGCCGCCCGTGGGCTCGACGGTATCGAGGCGATACGGCTCGGGTGCCGGGGCGGACTGGGCCTGGAGCGCTTCTACGGCTCCTGCGGCTACAAGGAGGTCGGCCGTGTGCCCGGTGCGATACGGGTCGCCCCGGGGGACGACCGCGATGACGTCACCATGCTCTTGCCGCTGCTCTGAGTACCCCACTGCAAGATCGTGACCTGGGCGTGTTTCACTGGATGACGCCCGTTATTGGCAATGTTCGGACCGGAAGAAGAGTGGATTGAGATGCTCCGCTACACGCTGATGCGCTTCGGGATCTTGGTGGCCTGTCTGCTGGTCGTCTGGGGCGCTGTCTACTCCGGTATCGCTCCGCGCGGCCTGGGCAGCTCCAACGGCATGTGGGTCATCCTGCTCTCCCTCGTGATCTCCGCGCCGATCAGCTTCGTGGTGCTCCGCAAGGAGCGGGACCGGGCGTCGGTGCAGATCGTCGAGAAGGTGGACCGCGTCAAGGCCAACCTGGACGCGAACCGCAGCCAGGAGGACGAGGCGGTCGACGAGGCCGCTCGCGCCCAAGCCCAGACCCAGGCTCAGAGCCAGCCCTCCTGACCCACGCCGCAACTACCCTTGCCCTCATGGGTGCTGTGAAGAACAAACGGATGCCGCGTGCCGTCCGTGAGCAGCAGATGCTGGACGCCGCCGTACGGACCTTCGGGCAGCGTGGGTACATGGCCGCGTCGATGGACGAGATCGCCGAACTCGCCGGTGTCTCCAAGCCGTTGGTCTATCTGTACCTGAACTCGAAGGAAGAGCTCTTCACCGCCTGCATCCGGCGCGAGGCGAGGAGACTCACCGAGGCCGTCCGCGTCGGCGTCGAACCGGCGCTTCCCGCCGACCGTCAACTCTGGGACGGCCTGCGCGCGTTCTTCACGCACACCGCCCAGAACCCGGACGGCTGGTCGGTACTCCACCTCCAGGCCCGCACCCACGGCGAGCCGTTCGCGGCCGAGGTCACCGTGATGCGCGAGGAGATCGTCGCGTTCGTCACGCAGCTGATCGTGATCGCGGCCCGCGAGGCCCACCGCGACCCTTCCCTCCCGGAACGAGAGGTCGCCGGCCTCGCCGAGGCCCTGGTAGGCGCCGCCGAGTCCCTGGCAGCCTGGGCGAACGCCACCCCGGGCGTCACTGCCAAACAGGCAGCGACGACCCTGATGAACTTCGCGTGGTCGGGCTTGAACAGCCTGATGGCAGGCACCCCGTGGACACCCCCGACCGAGACTTCCCGCACGGAGGCCTAGCCGCCCTTGATGGGGCCGCAGGCCCCTGAAGGGGCGCGGGGAACTGCGCGACCAGCCCCCACGGCGCCGCACCAACCCAACAACCCCTCACACAGCCCGAACCTCCCCCAGCAAATGCACCCGCCCCTCACCCCGCAGCTCAAAGCTCCCAAACCCGTCCGCCCCATAACCCACCGCCCCCGGCAACAACACAGGCGCCCTGAACTCACCCCGAACCAGAGCCGATTCAGGCACACCATGGGCGGCCAGGCACCGAGCGACGGTCCACATGCCATGGGCAATCGCCCGCCGAAACCCGAACAGCCGGGCGGCGACCGCGTTCAGGTGGATCGGGTTCCGGTCACCGGACGCGGCGGCATACCGCCGACCGACATCCCCACCGAGCCGCCACTCGGCGACAACAGGCAACACCTCACGCTCCTCGCGGACGGACGGCCCAACCGCACGAGCACCGTGCCGAGCCAGATACGTACTCCGCGACTCCCACACCAACTCCTCCCCCTCCCGCACCTCCGTCTGCACCGCCGCCTCCGTCCCCCGCCGATGCGCCGTCAACTCATCGACGTACACGGAGAGTTCGTACAACCCGGTGGCCGCCAGCGGCCGCCAGCGGACGATCTCCACCGACGTGTGCACCAGCCCGAGCAGCGGCAGCGGAAAGCTCCGGTCGGTCATCAGGCGCATGGCCAGGGGGAAGCCGAGGACGTGCGGGTAGGTGACGGGGAGGGCGTCGTCGCCGACGGGGAAGCCGCAGACGCGTTCGTAGGCGGCGAGGCGGGCGAGGTCGATGCGTACGCCGGGCAGGACGAGGCGGGTGCGGGGGCGATCGGCGTGCGGGCGGGGCCTGTTGAGGGTGAGCTTCTTGGCGGGGGAGAGCAGCGCGCCCCGGGTGAGCAGCGGCGCGAGGGCCGGGGACCGGTCGAGGGTGCGAAGGGAACGGTCGGCCATGGTCAACTCCCACCTCGGTACCGTACTTACTCCGGAGTCAGGTTACCGGAGGTAAGCCCCGGATCGCCCATAGGTGCCGATGAGTAGAAGGTGTGAAGAAGGCCTAGGAAGGCGCATGGGGCCGGTGCTAACGTGAAAAACGCTCAGGACAGGGCAAGTTGACTCATCGGTAGCCTGTGCGACACCTGAGCTTGCACACCCCCGCCGCCCCATCACCCCCGAACCCGCACGAACCCCACACGTGCGAGCCGTACGATCCGGTTCCTAACCAGCGGTAACCGAGGCCGTCGTACACCCGTGGCGAACGCCACCGGAGGTGCACGCCCCGGAAGGCCGTTGCACGCCACAGGAGCCGCCCGTGTCCTCGTCGTTCCCGCCCTCCACCCCGTCCTCGCCACTGCCCGTGTCCGCCGTCGGCTACGACGGCGAACCCCTCCTGGTGGAGCCCGAGATACGGCGGTTGGACGGGGCCGTGCGCGAGGTGTCCGTACCCGCGGTCGTGACGTCCGTGACCTACGGCTCGCTCGCGGACATCCCGTTCGACAACGCGGACCAGGCGCCCGCGGCGACGATCCTCAGCCGCCGTACGCCGGACGGGAGTTGGGCGCATGTGACGGCGGCCGAGTTCGCCGAGCAGGTGCTCGCGGTGGCCAAGGGACTGATCGCCGAGGGCCTGGTGCCGGGCGACCGGCTGGCCATCATGGCGCGGACGACGTACGAGTGGACGCTCATGGACTTCGCCGCGTGGGCGGCGGGTCTCGTCACCGTCCCCATCTACCCGACGTCCTCCGCCTTCCAGGTCCGCTGGATCCTCCAGGACTCCGGCGCCGTGGCCCTCGCCGCGGAGACGGTCGCCCAGGCCGCCGCCCTCGGCCCGGAGCGCGACCGGATCCCCGACCTCCAGCACATGTGGGTCTTCGAGAAGGGGCACGTGGAGCGGCTCGCCGAGCTGGGCAGGGACGTGCCGGACCAGGAAGTCGCCGTACGGCGTGGGGTGTTGGGGCCCGACACGCTCGCCACCCTCATCTACACCTCGGGCACGACCGGCCGCCCGAAGGGCTGCGCGCTCACGCACGGCAACTTCTTCGCCGAGGTCGACAACGCCATCGAACTCCTCTACCCCGTCTTCCGGGACCGGACGAAGGAGGAGGCGTCGGTGCTGCTGTTCCTGCCGATGTCGCACGTCTTCGGCCGGATGGTGGCCATCGCGTGCCTACGGGCGAGGGTGCGGCTCGGCCACGCCCCGAGCCTCAAGTCCGAAGACCTGCTGGGGGACTTGGCGGAGTTCAAGCCGACCTGCCTCCTGGCCATCCCGTACATGCTGGAGAAGGTCTTCAACACGGCCCGCGCGAGGGCCGAGATGGGCAAACGGCTCTCGTCCTTCGACCGCGCGGTGAACGTGGCCCGCCGCTACAGCGAGGCGGTCGAGGACCAACGGCACGGCACCGGCCACGGCCCGAGCCGTTCGCTGCGCACAGCCCGCACCTTCTACGACCCCCTGGTGTACCGCCGTATCCGCAACGCCATGGGCGGCAGGGTCCGTTACATGATCTGCGGCGGCTCACCGCTCGGCCGGCCGCTCGCCGGGTTCTTCGCCGGGGCGGGCATCGAGATCTACGAGGGGTACGGCCTGACCGAGTCCACGGGCGCGGCCACGGTCACGCCACCGCTCAAACCCCGGGTGGGGACGGTGGGTTGGCCCATCCCCGGCACCCGGGTCAGGATCGCCGCCGACGGCGAGGTGGAGCTGGCGGGCGAGAACATCCTGCGCGGCTACTGGGACCCGAGCGCGGGCGGCGTAGTCCCGGCGGCCCCGGACGGCTGGCTGGCGACGGGTGACATCGGGTCGTTCGACGACGAGGGCTATCTGACGATCACCGGCCGCAAGAAGGAGATCCTGATCACGGCGGGCGGCAAGAGCGTGGCCCCGGCGCCCATGGAGAACTGGCTGCGGGCCCACCCCCTGATCTCCCAGGCGATGGTCCTGGGCGACGGCCGCCCCTACATCTCGGCCCTGATCACCCTGGACCCGGCGGGCCTCACCCACTGGCGCCAGATGCAGGGCAAGCACCCCGTACCGGCCGAACTCCTCATGGATGACGCCGACTTGAGGGCGGTCATCCAACGCGCGGTGGAGGAGGCCAACAAACTCGTCTCCCGCCCGGAGTCGATCCGCCGCTTCACCATCCTCCCCGTCGACTTCACAGAGGAAGCCGGCCACCTCACCCCCTCAATGAAACTCCGCCGCTTCGAAATCATGCGCGACTTCGCAACAGAGGCAGAGGCCCTCTACGACCGGTAACCGAGACGGACCGCTTTTAGCTTTTAGGGGCGCGGGGCGCGGGGCGCGTCAACCCCGGCAACGCGGCGGCCGGCCTGCCGAC